>MHBL01000377.1 GCA_001803235.1 Lentisphaerae bacterium RIFOXYA12_64_32 | reverse complement strand
CCCGCCACTTTGGGCAGCCACCCCCAACCCTCCACCCGCGACTGACGCATTACGGGGCGGAGTACTTCTGTGAGTGGGGCCGGGCGTGCAGGCGTGGACGGTCGAATCGCAGGCGGGGTGGTCAAAACATCATGATCTTGACCAGGAACTCGGTTTCGTTGAGGCGGATGCGGTCCCCGTGCTTGAGCTGGAACTCCGAGAAGTCGTCCTCCCCGGACATCGGGTTCTTGCCGCGGATGACGATCTTCTTCCCGCGCTTGATGAAGGTCCCGGTCGATGACCCGGTGTCGCGGATGTAGTACGTGGCGAACGGCCCTTTGCCCCTCTTGGAAATTTCACAGTGGAACCGCGAAACACCCTTGTCGTCCAAGACGATTTCGTTGATGTGATTCCGGCCGATACGGGTCTTTTCGGCCAGAAGCTTGATCGCTTTGGGTGTACTGTCCAGGAACTTGATGCTCTTGGCGATGTGGGCCATGCTGCCGGCGCCGAGGGCGGTGGCGGTGTCCGATTGGCCCTGCAGCAAGCGCTGATACCACGAGCCTTTGATCATTTTCAGCCTGCAGGCCATGCCTTGACTAAGCCCCGTTTGTCTTGGCCCAGATCGTTATTTACTTCGTCAACGCTCCGACCCCGGACACCTCCCCGGTGCCCAAGAATTAAAGAACTCCTCTCTTCCCCTGGCTAAGATAAGGCGCAAGCCCAATGAATGCAAGGGGGGGCAGTACGGCGGGGGAGCGGGGCGACAGATTCGGTCAACTCCGACTGCGCCGGTGCGGTCGTTTCTGCAGGAGCGGCGCCAGGAAACGCCCGGTATGCGACTCTGCGCACTGGGCCACCTGCTCGGGTGTCCCGGCCACGACGATGCGCCCGCCGTCGTCACCGCCTTCCGGACCGAGATCGATGATGTGGTCTGCGACCTTGACGACGTCCAGGTTGTGTTCGATGACCAGGACGGTGTTCCCCTGGTCGCGGAGCGACTGCAGCACGTGGATGAGGCGCTCGACGTCCGCGGCGTGCAGTCCGGTGGTCGGTTCGTCGAGGATGTAGAGCGTGTGTCCCTTGGGCTTGCGACCCAGTTCCGCGCCGAGTTTCACCCGCTGCGCCTCGCCGCCGGAGAGGGTGGTGGCGGACTGGCCCAGGTGCACGTAGCCGAGGCCCACCTCGGCGAGTGTGTCGAGCTTCCGCTTGAGGGTCGGGATGGCGGTGAACAGTTCGCGCGCTTCGTCCACGGTCATTTCGAGGACGTCAGCGATGCTGCGGCCGCGGTAGCGGACGACGAGGGTTTCGCGGTTGTAGCGGCGGCCCTTGCAGGCTTCGCACTGCACGTACACATCCGGCAGGAACTGCATCTCGATGCGCTTGAGGCCGTCCCCGGCGCACTCCTCGCAGCGGCCGCCTTTGACGTTGAAGCTGAACCGGCCGGGCCGGAACCCGCGCAAGCGTGCCTCGGGAACGCGCGCGAACAGGCTGCGGATGAGGCTGAAGGCGTTGGTGTAGGTGGCTGGGTTAGAGCGGGGTGTGCGGCCAATGGGGCTCTGGTCGATGACGATGGTTTTGTCGACATGTTCCAGGCCCAGGATTCGGTCGTGCTTGCCGGGCGGGTCGCCGTTCAGGCCGAGCCGGCGGTCGACGGCGTTGCGGAGGATGTCGTGGACCAGGGTGCTCTTGCCCGAACCGGACACGCCGGTCACGGCGCAGAACGTCCCCAGGGGGATATCCACGTCAATGCCCTTCAAGTTGTGCTCGGCGGCGCCGAGGATCCGGACCGTCTTGCCATTGCCGCGTCCGCGCGAGGTGGGCAGGGGAATGGCCTTGGCACCGGACAGGTACTGACCGGTCAGCGAGGCGGCGCAGGCGGCGATCTCCGGTGGCGTGCCAGCGCATACGACATGGCCGCCGTGGCGGCCGGCGCCCGGGCCGAGGTCGACCACGTAGTCGGCGCGGGCAATGGTGGCCAGGTCGTGTTCCACCACGACGACCGTGTTGCCCTGGTCGCGCAGGCGTTCGAGGGTGGTCAGGAGCAGGTCGTTGTCGCGCTGGTGCAGGCCGATGCTGGGTTCGTCCAGGACGTAGAGCACGCCGACCAGGCGGCTGCCGACCTGGGTGGCGAGCCGGATGCGCTGCGCCTCGCCGCCGGCCAGGGTCGCGCTTTCGCGATCCAGAGTCAGGTAACCGAGGCCTACGGAATCGAGGAACTCGAGGCGCTTGCGGACCTCGCTGATCACCTCGCCGGCGATCGTCTGTTCCTCACTGTCCAGGCGCAGGCGGGAAACGAACTGCGTCGCGGCGGCAACGCTCGACGAGCAGAAATCGTGAATGGACGCACCCCCCACCGTGACCGCCAGTGACTCGGGCCGCAGTCGCGCGCCGCGGCAGTCGGGGCAGAGCTCGCGCTCCATGGCGGCACGCAGAAACTCACGGACCGACTCGGTTTCGGTCTCGGCCAGGCGACGCATCAGGTTGGGGATGATCCCCTCGAACGGCTTGTGCTGCGGATGCATCCTGCCGCGGCGCCAGTAGTCGAACTTGATGGCCTCATCGCCGCTGCCGTGCAGGAGGATCGTCCGGGTGCGTTCGGGGAGTTCGCGCCACGGCGTCTGGATGTCAAACCCGTAGTGCGCGGCGAGGCAGCGCAGCAGGCGGTTGTACTGGATGATCAGGCGGCGCGGCCCGCGCCGCCACAGCGGGATGGCGCCGCCGCGCAGCGACAGGGACGGGTCCGGGACGACCTGGTCGTCGCGGAACACGAACCGGGTCCCGAGGCCGTGGCAGGTCGGGCAGGCGCCGTACGGGCTGTTGAACGAGAAGTTGCGTGGCAGCAGTTCGCCGAAACGAATGCCGCACTCCAGGCAGGCGAGCTGTTCGCTGAACGTCTCCTCGCTCCAGCCGCCGGGCTGCGCCGCATCCTCCGCCAGAACGATAAGCACGCCGCCGCCGAGGCGCAGGCCGAGCTCGACCGAGTCGTTAAGGCGGCCCTCGTCCGCCTGGCCGGTGACGAGCCGGTCCACGACCGCCTCGAGGGTGTGCGGCAGGCTCTTCTTCAACTGGATCTCGGTGTCGAGCGAGACCTGTACGGCGTCGATCCGGGCGCGCACCCAACCGTCGCGGCGCATGCGGTCGAGAACGTCGGCATGCTCGCCCTTCTCGTTGCGCACGTAGGGCGCGAGCAGGGCCAGCTTCCGGCCGGGTGGAATGGCGCGGACGCGGTCGCAGATGGTCTCGGCGCTCTGGCCGGCGATCGGCTGGTGGCATTTCGGGCAGTGCGGCTTGCCGATGTGGGCGTAGAGCAACCGCAGGTAATCGTGGATCTCGGTCGTCGTGGCGACCGTGGAGCGCGGGTTACTTGCCGCTGAGCGCTGCTCGATGGCAATGGCCGGCGACAGTCCGTCAATGCGCCGGACGCGCGGCTTTTCGAGGCGGTCGAGGAACTGGCGCGCGTATGCCGACAGACTCTCGACATAACGACGTTGCCCCTCTGCGTACAAAGTGTCGAACGCCAGCGAGGACTTGCCTGAACCGCTCAACCCCGTGATGACAACCAGGGCGTCACGGGGCAGCGTGACGTCGATGTTCTTCAGGTTGTGCTGCGAGGCACCGAAGATGCGGATTTCGTTGGCCATCGAATGCGGACTCCGCGGAAAAGAAACGATACACGGACAACGGGACCGCTGCACCCGCAGGGTGTCCCGTGCTGCCCCCCTAATATAGCCGGTCGGGGGCCGGCGCGATGCACCGGCCATGCGCGTTACGCCGCCGGCCTGTCGCGTGCCGCTGGGCGCGTACGCCGATGCGAAGTCCGCACGAAGCTGCGACCGGCGCGCGTCGCGGTACGTCCAGGGGAGCGGTGCGCTTTCACGTGGTGGCCGGGCGTGAAAGCTGACGGACGCGGTGTATGTTGGGTGGCTCGCGCGGCGTCCGCGACAGCCGTGTTGGCGGTCGAGGCGTCGCGTTTGGCGTGGAGATACCGCGGTGGCCGTTCCCAACATGCCCCGGGCTTCCGACGACCCTGCCGTTCGGGCCCGGTTCGACGTTGTCGAGCAGCTTCTGGCGCGTGGCGAGGTTCGCCGCGCTCTGGACGTGGCCAAGGACCTGCACAAGGCCTGCGGCAGTCCCGAGACGGAGGCGCTGCTGGTGCGCGTCTACCGGGCGCGGATCGAGGAAATGCTGCGCCTGGGCATGCCCAACGAGGCCAAGGCGCTGGTCGACCTGGTGCAGGAGCGGTATCCGGCCAGCCGCGCCGCCTGCGCTGAGGTGCAGGAGCGCGTGGTGGTCCGGTCCGGCAACGCGCAGTGCCCTCTGGCGCGCCTGGCCGCCCCTGACTTGCCGGGCGAAGAACGCGAGCACATCGAGGCGTTCATCCGGCGCAGTATCACCGATCCGCGGCAGGTGGCGGACTTCGCGGGACTGCCGGCGACGCATCCACTGCGCGTCGAGGCCGCGGCGGTGGTCCGTGCCCTCGATGCCGTCACCTCCCGGACCGTAACGGACGCCGACCTGGCGCTGCCGGAAGTGTCGCGGCACAGCCCGTTCGCGCCGTGGAAGTTCCTGGTGCGCGCCGTGGCGCATTTTCACGCGCGCCAGGACGATGAATGCCGGAAGTGTCTGGCCGCTATCGCGTTCGATTCGGCCCCGGCGCGTCTGACGCCCGTCCTGCACGGGCTCATCGAGGGCAGGGCGCCGGCGAACGCCGCGCCTGCCGCGGCCAAACTTGTCGTGGCCGTCACCGGCGACACGTCGCGCTTGCGTCAGGCCCTGGCCAACCTCGATGCGGCGTTCCGGTCCGGGCGCCAGCGGGCGGTCATGGACGCCATTGCCGAGGCGGTGCGGGAATGCCGGCGGCAGCGCCCGGAATTGCTCGACCGGCTGCGGCAGCACATTTCCGCGTGCGCCATGGTGGTCGATATCCCAGCCGAATCGGTGCGCAACGCCATGGGCGGTGCTTCGGTGAAGGACGCGTACTTCTGGCGCCTCTTCGCGCGCGCCGCCGAGAAACGGGCTGAGACGGAAGGTTGGGTGGAACTGTTCGGTGCGTGCTCTGGCTGGGAGGAGTTCCGGCGGCATGCGGTGCATCAGGGCTGGTTTGGCGCCGGCGGCGCGGAAGAAGCGGCGGTGTGCCTACACATGGCCGACCTGCTCGCGCCGTTGCCGTTGCGGGAGTACGAGGTCGAGCGCGACGAGATGGTTCGGGGCCTCAAGAAATGCGGCGGGATGGCTTCTTACTACAGGCCGAGCGAGCACCAGCCCCCGTCCGTCATGGCGTGCGTGCCGCCCGCGCCGCCGGAAACCTATTTCCTCTATCCCGAGCAGATATTCGGGCGGGCCTGCCACGCGACGCCGTCGCCCGAACTGTTCCGACGCTGGCTGGACTGGGCGAAGGCCAACGATCAGGGCGACCGCGCCGCGGACGACGTGGCCGAGGCGTGGCACACGGCCTGCCCAACCGATCCGCGGCCGCTGTTGGTCCTCACCGAGAACGCCGAGGCGCGCGACGCGCTGGGCAAGGCGCTGAAGTACCTGACGGCAGCCGAGGAACTGGACGGTATGAACGTCGAGGTGCGGCGGGCGCGGCCGCGGTTGCTGGTGGCCACCGCACTGCGGCACCTGCGCAAGAAGCAACATCACTTGGTCGAGAAGGACCTGGCGGAGCTGGGCGAGTCGTCGCAGATGGCCGAGGGCGACTGGCCGGCCCTGATCGAAGCCTTGCGCTGGGCGGCCCATGCCATTCCTTCCTGCGCGAACTGCGTCGATTGGGGCATGGAGCGACTCGTCGCCGCGGCGGGCGACCGGCTGACGGCCACATACCTGGTGCATCTGGTCGCGCACGAGAGCAAAGCGTTTGGCCTGGACAATGCCGTGTGTGATCGCCTGCTTTCGGCTGATGTCGAGTCCGCGGCGTTCCTGCGCGCCGCGGCCCGGGCGCGACTACTCTGTGAGGCGATGCACTTGCGGTTCGGGATGCCCGAACCTTGGGCCGATGCGTTGCCGGCCGCGGTGCGGTGCGGCGACGGCAATCTGAGCGAGGCGCAGTTGCGCGCTCTGGCGGGGTTTGTGCTGGGATGCGGGACCACGGACAGCAGTGCCAGTCCGCGGCGTATGGCCTCTACCGGCTATTGCCTGGCGGGCTACGGCCTGAAGCGGCCGGACGCCGACCACGCGCGGTTCCTGTTCTTGCGCGGGAAGAGTCTGCTCATCGAGGACGCGCGGGCGCCGCAGCGCGGCCTTGAGTGTCTGCGCGCCGCACGCATGCTGGCGGCGCGGCGCCGGGACATGGTTCTGGTCGAGGAAGCCTTGGACGTGGAGCGGCGCTACCGATACCTGGTGCGCAACGGGTCCGAGCCACGCGGGGCGACCGGTGACCATCTCAATCTGATGAGCGCCGAGCAACTGCAGCGCGTTCTGGCCACCGAGCGCGAGAGTACCGAGTTCCCGGTGGTGCCGGCACCCGCGCCGGCGCGTGGTGTACGTCAGCCCGCTCGCTCTGCTGCCGCGCCTCCGCCCAAGCCGGAGGCCGACCGGCGTCAGGGGGTTCTGCCCGGCCTTGAAGAACTCGACAACGGCCAAAACGAACTCGGTGACGCGGACGATACCGGCGACGATGCGGAAGTGGACGACGAGTTGGACGAAGATGAAGACTTGGCATTTCTCGACGACGACTTCGTTTTCGGCGCCGGTATCGACGACGATGACGAGGGTCCCGCACCGGACATGCCGCCGGCGATCCTGAACGTCTACTTGAGGCTGGTGGCGAAGTACGGTGAAGAGAAGGCAGACCGGTTGCTCAGCATGCCCGATGCGTTGGCGCGCAAGGAACCGAAACTGTTGGAGGAACTGATGTGGGCGTTCGAGGAATTGGGCCTGGGTGGCGGCGGCTTCATGCCGCCCGAACCGCGGCGCGGCAAGCGGAAGTGAGGCGATGAAGACACAGACGTCGAACGAGGACCCGTGGGCGGTGCTGGGCATTGCCCTGGACGCCAGTGACGCGGACATCCGCGCCGCCTACCTTGCGGGCGTGAAGCGGCATCCGCCGGACCGCGACCCGGACGCGTTCGAGCGCATCCGTGACGCCTATGAGCGCATCCGTGAACCGAGTCGGCGCATCTCGCTGATGCTGTTGCAGGTCGACCCCATGGCGCCGTTCGTGTCGTTGCTGGACGCCGCCGGCCCGGCGCCGCGGCGTCTCGTGGGTATGCCCGCGTGGCTCGACGCGCTGAAGGAGGCCTGATGTCGGAGGTCGGAAGTCAGAGGTCAGAGGGTGTGACGTAGTGACTCAGTGACGCAGTGACAAGGAAGCCAATCGTGTCGGATGCAGCTTCAGAGAATGTAGTCTCCGGCGGTGGCGCCGGGGGGGCTTCCGCGCTTGAAGCGGGCGAACCGATGGTGCCGCCGCCGGCGCGGGACGCGGGCCCGACCGCGGCGCCGGGCATCGAGCGAACCGCGGCGCCTGTCCCGCAAGGCGCCGTCGGCGCCGGTGCGTCTGTCGCCCCGGCCGTGGATGCCGCCGTGACCGCGGCGAATGCCGAGTGTGTCGATCCGGCCGCGCGCGCCGAGTGGCGCGCTCGTGTCCTGGCGCAGTTCGAGGCCTGGCTCGACGAGACGCTGGCGGACGAGCCGTTGCCGCAGGGGCTCGATGATGAAGTTGTGGCCGAGTACCTGGCCGCGGCTGGCGCCGAGGCAGAGACCGAGCCCCCCGATGGTGGTTCGCTCTACGACCTGTGGGCGGCCATGACGGCGCTGACGCAGGAAGTCAAGATCCAGGGCCGGACGTTCCGGCAGCTCACCGACGCGGTCGCGCCGGTCGCGGAACTGGACCGCACCGTGCACGACGCACTTGCGGCCCACGACGAGGCGCTGGCGGCCGCCGAACGGCTGGCGGGCGACGTCAACGGGGCGAGAAACGAGCGGCAACGCGAAGCCGTCCGCGAGGTCGAGCGCCGCGCCGCGAAGGCGGCCCTCGATGCATTGATGGATACGCGCGACCGGCTCCGGCGCGGACTGGCGACGGCGTGGAGCATGGACGCGGTGCGGGCCGGCTGGTTCGTCGGGTTGGTGGCGCCTGGCGCCCGGCGTGCCATCGAGGCGGTGGCCGCGTTGCGCGAGGGCTACGTGATGGCGCTCGCCCGGCTCGACGAGTGCTTGCACGAACACGGTCTGCGCGAGATCGAGGCCGCCGGGGCGGTGTTCGACCCGAGACGCATGCGCGCCGCCGAAGCGGTCGTGACCGATGCCGCGCCGGACGGCACGGTCATCGAGGTGCTGCGGCCGGGGTACGAGTCTGACGACGGCGTGGTGCGCGTCGCCGAGGTCCGGGTCGCGCGCCGGGCGTGACGTGGTCACGGTGCGGCAGTCGAGCGGTGGCTTGGCTTCTGGACTGGCGCGGGTGGATGCCGAGAGCGAGAAGGGCCCGCCGCGGACGCCAGGATGCGCCGGTTCGTAGTGGGCTCGCAGTGCGCGGAACGAAGTGGAGCGCCAAGAGCCCATCCGGTGTGTTGCGGCGGCGTGGTGCAGGGATGGTGTCTTGCCCGGCGGCGGACCGCCGGGACTGCGACACCACTACGAGCGGGATCGGGATCGGTGCTTGCGCATACCCCGGTGGTTGGACGGTGGCAGCGCTGAATGCAGGAAGGGCATCGCATGAGCGAAGAAGTTGTGATCGGCATTGATCTGGGGACGACGAACTCCGAGGTGGCTGCCTACGTCGGCGGTCGCGTGCGCGTGCTCGGGCCGGGGGACAGCAAGATGCTGCCCTCGTGCGTGGGACTGTCCCCGGCCGGGGAACTGCTGATCGGCGCGCCGGCGCGCAACCAGCAACAGGTCTATCCCGAACGTACGGTTCGCAGCGTGAAGCGGAAGATGGGCAACCCGGAGACGGTAGTCTTGGGCGACAAGAGTTTCACGCCGCCCGAGATCTCGGCCCTGATCCTGCGCGAACTGGCGCAGTGGGCGGCGCGCGACCTGGGCGTGGCGCCGCGCAAGGCGGTGATCACGGTGCCGGCGTACTTCTCGGACGTCCAGCGCCAGGCGACGCGCGAGGCGGGCGCGCTGGCCGGCCTGGAGGTGGTGCGCATCCTCAACGAGCCGACCGCCGCGAGCCTGGCGTACGGCGAACTGGCCGGACACGGCCGCACCGCCATGGTCTACGACCTGGGCGGCGGTACGTTTGACGTGTCGATCGTGCGCATGGAGGGCGAGGTCACCGAGGTCTTGGCCAGTCACGGCAACAACCGTCTCGGGGGCGACGATTTCACCGACTTGCTCGCTTCCCGCATTCACGAGGCGTTCCGGAGCAAGACGGGTGTTGATCTGCGGCTGGACCCGGCGCACGCGGTAGCACGGTCGCGGGTCTGGTGGGCGGCCGAGGAGGTAAAAAAGAAACTCAGCGTTGAACCGTTTGCCGTGGTGCGCGAGGAGAATCTGGTGGTGGTGGACGGCAAGCCGTTGCACCTCGATGTCGAGCTGAGCCGGGACGAGTATGAGCGCCTGATCCGGCCGCTGGCGGAGTCGACCCTCGAGAGCGTTACCAAGGCCATGCATGACGCACGCATGAAACCGGGGGACCTGGACGCCATCCTTCTGGTCGGCGGCTCGACCCGGACGCCGCTGGTCTGTCGCCTGCTCAAGGACGCATCCGGCCTGACCCCGCGCCAGGACGTGCATCCCGACCTGTGCGTGGCGCTCGGCGCCGGAGTGCTGGCCTCGCGTCTTGGCGGACACGCGGTCGAACGCGTGCTGGTCGACGTCTCGCCGTACTCGTTCGGGGTCTCCTATCTCGGTATCCGCGGCGGCGTGGACTATCCGTACTGCTACCATCCGATCATCGAGCGCAACACGCCGCTGCCCGTGACGCGCACCGAGCAGTACTTCACGTCGCACCCGTACCAGGTGGAAGTCGACGTCGAGGTGTTCCAGGGCGACGACGACGACGCGCTGAAGAACGTGCCGGTCGGGAACTTCCGGTTCGAGGGCCTGACCCGGCAGGAGGACCCGCTCACGTTGCTGTGCCGCATGAACCTGGACATCGACGGCATCCTTAAGGTCACGGCCATTGAGAAGGCGACGGGCAAGAATACGCATATCGTCATCGACAACGCGTTCAAGAGCCTGTCCCGCGAGCAGATAGGCGAAGCGCGGCGCCGTCTGGAAGCCTTGTACGCCAGCCGAGTCGAACCTGACGCGGACCTGGACGACGACGAGGGCGAAGACGAAGAAGGCAGTGTCTTGGACTTTAATCCCGCGGTCTTCCGGGAACACGACGCCGAAGCGGGCGCTGCCGCGGTTCCGGTCCCGACTGCCGCCGCCGCGGTCCCGGCCGCTGGCGCCGACGACGCTGAATGGCAGGCGGCTCTTGCCGATGCGGAGCGGCTGTCGGCGCGAGTGAAAGCGAAGCTGGACAGCATGCACGCGGAGGACCGTGCCGAGGCCGAAACCTTGACCGCGCGCATCGTGGCTGCGACAGGTAAGCGGAGTCTCGACGAACTGCGCAAGAGTGTCGCGGAACTGACGGAACTCCTGTTCTTCGTGGAGGGAACATGACCGGGGCCGAAGAACTGCGTTGCCCGGTGTGCCGGGCGCCGTTCCGTGGCACGGGCGATTGCTCGCGCTGCGGCGCCGACCTGCGCCGACTGATGCGGCTGGTTGTTCGTGCGCGCGCCGCGCGCCAGGCGGCGCGGCGCGCCTTGGTCGCCGGCCATCCCAGCCGGGCGCTGGGTCTTGTCCGGCTGGCCCAGAACTGCCACCCGACGCCGGCCGGCACGCGCCTGGCCAGCCTGTCGGCGCTGGTGCCGCACTCCGAGGGTACGGTTGGGAACACCGGCCCCGATCGTCGTCCCAAGTCGTCCAGCCCGACGCGGGGCTCTGTATTCGGGGCCTGAGTCCCGAGTTCCGCGCCCGGCTGAAGCACGGGCGCGGGCTTCGGTTTCGGCGCCAGCTTGATGAACGGTTCTCGGCGCAGTACTCGTAAAGGGCTCGCCCGACACGGCAGAGGGGATGGACGCCGTGCCGGGCGAAGAGGGTAACCGGAGGCGCACGATGAAGAGTCAGATACGCTGGCTCCTGGCCCAGATCGAGATCTGGGTTGCGGAGGGCATCATCCAGCCAGCGCAGGCGGAGGTGTTGCGGCGGCGTTACGCTGCGGCGGCGGAGGAACCTGCGAAGCCGGGCGTGCCGTGGGCGATCATCCTGTTTGCCGGGTTTGGCGCTGTGGTGATCGGGTTGGGCGTCATCCTGTTGTTCGCCTACAACTGGGAGAAGATGCACCGGTTCGTGAAGCTGGGGCTCGTGTTCGGTGCATTGGCCGCCGCGCACGGGGCCGGGCTGGTCCTGCGGCGTCGCGAGAACTTGAGGGGGTTCAGTGACGCGCTGCACTTGCTCGGGACCATGCTGTTCGGGGCCGGCATCTGGCTGGTGGCGCAGGTCTACCACATTTCCGCGCACTACCCGAACGCGTTCTTCGTGTGGGCCGCGGGCGCGCTGCTGCTCGCCTGGGCCCTGCCGTCGGTACCTCAAGGCCTGGTCGCCGCGATCCTCATTCCCGTGTGGGCCTGCTCGGAAGCGTTTGGCTTTGAGAATCACCAACTGCTGGCCCCGTTGTTCATTCTTGTGGGGACGGGGTGGCTTGCCTGGCGCCTGCGTTCCCCGGTCCTGCTGCTCGCCTCGGTCGTGAGTTTCACCGTCGCGACCCTGGCTACCGCCTTTGACGGGACGCATGTCTTCCTCCTGCTCGTCAGTACTGCTCTGCTGCTCGCCGGACTCGGTCGCCTGACCCGCGATCACGCGGACTTCCCGGCCAGCGGCGCCATCTTCCATTTCACCGGCCGGGTGCTCTACTACCCGCTGCTTTTCATCACGACGTGGATGGACGCGCTTCGGCACGGGCTCTTGCGGCATTCGTATCACTCCTTCAGCCTCTGGGCTGACGGCAGCGTCGTTGATCTGGCCCCCGCAGTCATCGTGCCCCTGGTCGCGGTGGCGGTCATGGCGGCGGCCCTGGTCCGGGGTGTGCAGCGGGGGGAGGAACGGTCCTTCGTGTTTCTCAACCGGCTCGCCGTGCCCGCGTCGGTGTTCTTTCTGTACATTGCCGGTTGGTTCGCTCTGAGCATTGGTCCGGCGGCCGACAAGTTCGAGGACGCCCTCTGTCTGGCCATGGCCATAGGCGCCAGTGCGGCGTTTCTGTTCCACGCCCTCGGATACATGCGGAAAGGCTGCGTCGAGACGAGCCTGGTTCATGCCGTAGCTGGGTCGATCCTGTTCGGAACGTGGGTGTTGGGGCGTTACCGGGACCTGTTCGGAAGCCTCCTGTCTCGCGGCATTGCCTTCATCGTCATGGGTGTGGCTCTGTTCGCCGTGGCGGTGCTGTACCATCGGAATCGCAAGCGGCGTCTGGATGCCGCTGCGGCGGGCGCGTCCCCGCCCGCCACTGCGCCTGCGGCGCCCGTCCCCAACGCGTCGTCACAACGGGAGGAGGGCTGAACCATGCGGTCACTTCTCGTCATTGCCGGTATCCTGCTGCAGTTTCTTGTCCTCGGCTGGATGGCCGTGGAACGGGAGTGGATTGTGGCCCATGGGCAGACGGTCTGGCTGGCCACCGAGCCAGTGGACCCACGCGACCTGTTCCGTGGCGACTATGTGGCCCTGAACTACACCATTGCCAACCTTCCCGCATCGGTGCTGACCCCTGAACTGAAGGCGTTTCTCGACGTGCGGCGGCAACGGCAGGAGAAGAGGGCTCAGGGCTGGGGGAAGACGGAAATGGTGATCTACGCGGCGCTGAAGCTGGCCGACAACGGCGTGGCGGATGTCGCCAGTGTCGGGCTGGTTCCGCCGGCAACGGGGCTGTACGTCAAGGGCCGCGTGCGGCCGTATGTCTCGGCCAACGCCTACTACCTGAGCAACACCCGGTACGGCATCGAGTCGTACTTCGTCCAGCAGGGCAAGGGGCGTGGCTTGGAACGGCGCGCGCCGGAGGACACGCCCGCGGGCGTCCAGGTTCCCCTCGAAATGGAGGTGGCGTTGGGCGACAACGGCAGCGCGGTGCTGAAAGGCTACCGCTGGTCGCCACTCGGGATGCGGCTGGAGGTCAAGCCTGTCGCGGTTGCGGTTGCGGCGGTGGCGACAGGGACGGCCGAGACCGCGGTAGCGGCGGGAGATGCCAAGCCTGCCGTGGCAGCGCCTGGTCGGCCAAAGCAGATCCGGTTGAGCCTCTACAACACTTCCGAAGCGCCGTTCGGTGTGGTGTTGCCCGCCGACTTGCGAAGCCTGCACATTGACACCATGACCTGGGCCGAAGGCGGCCAGACGACCGTGCGCGCCACCGCGGCAATGCCC
This sequence comes from Lentisphaerae bacterium RIFOXYA12_64_32, assembly GCA_001803235.1. GTDB lineage: Bacteria > Verrucomicrobiota > Lentisphaeria > Oligosphaerales > YB12-FULL-65-16 > YB12-FULL-65-16. The sequence goes on along the minus strand of MHBL01000377.1, from coordinate 14,216 downwards.
GATTGGACCCCGACCGAGTCCGACGTGATCGTGCTCCAGCCGCACGCGAGTCGCGAGGTGGTCATCGATCCGTGCCAATCGCAGTGGTTCGTGCGTGTCGGCGAGAAGGCCGAACCGCGGCCCATCGGTTCAGTCAAGGATGGTGGATACCAGCAGTACCGGCTGGTCTATTCCCCGCCCTCGCCCGAGCGTTGCAAGGACCTTCCCCAAGCAGTGCCGATTTGGCACGGTCGCCTTGCCAGCCGTATGTTCTCCGACTGGGAACTGCAGCCGGAGACGTCTCCTGCCCGGTGACCCTCTTGGCGTTCGCCGCCCCGGCGCAAACCCGCTGGAACACCGGTCCGTACCGCCATTTCTCAGAACTGACAACATCGCCAAGCCTTGTCTTCACCATCCGGAGCGCAGGCCTTGTTGGGGGTTCCGCCTGCGCATCCATTAGACGAGCCCAACGCATGACCGGCCTCCGCCGCCTTCGGCAAGCCGGTCGACACCGCGTTCGGTGCCGAGAACAGCGCCAGCGAAACCGGCAGAATCAGGCCCGCCGCGAGGCGACCTTGGCCTTGCCCTGAAGGGGCAACGCATAATAGCCCCAGGGCAGAGCGACAGCGTCACCCTGGGTTCTCGTGTCGACCGGTGGCATACGGTTGCCAGCCCGGGGCCGATTCAATACCGACTCGGGTCGCACGGGGCGAAACGGAGGATTGGGAACCCGAACGAGGGGGCTGTTGCCGATTTTGCTGTCCAGCAGGCCGTTGTTTACGCTCGCCGGGCACTAGCTACCGCAACATAGCGACGTTGCCGGGAACCTGGGTCGCGTCATCCACCGTTCCGACCCATTTCAGCGGAAAACTCCAGAAGAACGACGCCGGCGTGCGAGACGCGCTATGCCATCGCAACCTATAGTCTCTGCAGTGACCGAAACGGTGCCGCAAACGCGAAGTCGCCGCGTACAACGCGGCCGCTGCAGCAGGCATGCCGACTGTCGTGTCGGCCGATGGCAGGAGGAGACCTCACATGTCGTTGGACATCACTCTGAAGCGTAGCATTCCCGTTCGTTACGACGTTGACGTCCTGGTGGTTGGCGGCGGGCCAGCCGGCAGTGCGGCCGCAGTGGCCGCGGCACGGCAGGGTCGCAGTGTCTACCTCGCCGAAGGCCACACCTGTCTCGGCGGCATGGGCACCGCTGCCATGGTCCCGCTGTTCATGATGTTCTCCGACGGGGTCAACTTCCTTGCCGACGGGATTGGCCGGGAAATTCTCGACAAATTGCGCGCCGCGGGCGGCACGGTCCCTCGCGAGGGTCACGGCATTCGTGCCGAGATCCTGAAACGCGTTTATGACGATCTGTTGCGCGACGCCGGAGTCAACTTCACGTTCCAGACCAACCTGATCGACGTGCAGCGTGATGGCGACCGTGTGACCCACGCCGTCTTCGCTGCGAAGAGCGGTCTGTTCGCCGTCCGCGCGAAGTTCTTCATTGACGGCACCGGCGACGGCGATCTCTGCGCCTGGGCCGGCGCGCCGTTCGAGAAAGGCGACGCGGAAGGCAACCTCATGCCTGGTACGTTGTGCAGTATCTGGGCCAACGTGGACTGGGACGCGTTTCGGCAGTCCAAGACCAACGTGCACGAGCGCCTGCTCGATGCGTTTCGTGACGGTGTGTTCAGTGTTCAGGACCGGCACCTCCCGGGCATGTGGCCGGTCGGACCGAATCTGGCGGGCGGTAACATTGGCCACACGTTCGGGGTGGACGGCACGGATGAGCGGTCCGTCTCCAAGGCACTGGTCGACGGGCGCCGCATGCTCCTGGAGTACGAGCGTTTCTACAAGCAATACATCCCTGGCTACGCGAACATGGACCTGGTGGCCACCGGCTCTCTCTTGGGGTTGCGCGAGACGCGCCGCATCACGGGCGACTACGAGTTGAACCTGGCGGACTTCAAGGCGCGTGCCGCGTTCCCGGACGAGATTGGTCGCTACTGCTACCCGGTGGACATCCATGCGTCCAAACCGGACCCGGTCGCCTACGCCAAGTTCGAGCAAGAGTTTCTGCGCGACTACCGCTACGGCAAGGGCGAAAGCTACGGCATCCCCTACCGCACGCTCACGCCGAAGGGTTTGGCGAACGTCCTGGTCACGGGCCGCTGCATCAGTTGCGACCGGTACATCCAAGGTTCGGTTCGCGTCATGCCCGGTTGCTACATCACCGGCCAGGCGGCGGGCGTGGCCGCAGCGCTGGCGTTGGAGCGCGGCGCTGACACGCGTGGCGTGGCCATCCCCGAACTGCAGGCACGGTTGAAGAAGCTGGGCGCGTTCCTGCCCAACGCGTGACCCGCGCCATGGCCAACAGCCATGTCACCCTGAAAGACTTGGCGCGGTCCATGGTCGCAACCAATTCCGCGGCCACGGCAGGATGGGCGGTTAGCTAGGCGGCAGGACACCGCGAGTGGGGCACACCGAACCGGGAGTTCCTGCCACCACCTGAACATCCCTGAGGCTGGGGTACTCCTCTTCTTCATGCCCCCTTCATGCGCTTCATGGTGAAGGGGTTGACGGCGTGGTGGTTCAGCTGACCAGCAGTTCCACGATCGCGCCCTTCTTGACGTCGATCAGGCCGCGGTTGGTCAGCTTCAGGTCGGGAATGGCCGGCATGGAGAGGAAGCTCAGGGTCGTGAACGGGTCCTGCAGCCGTGACCCCATGTCACGCGCCTTGTTCCGCAACTCGGCTTTGGCGCGCACCAGCGCGGCGGTTGAGCCGCCAATCATCAATCCGCCGAGGGGCAGCGGCAACTTCACGACCTCGCCGAGGTCTACGATAGCCATGCCGCCTCCCATTTCGATGACGGTGTTGGCGGCGTCCGCCATTGACTGGTCGTCCGTGCCGACCACGATGAGGTTGTGGCTGTCATGCGCCACCGTCGAGGCAATGGCGCCGCGATGCAGTCCGAACCCGTGCACAAAGCCCAGGCCCTTGGTGCCGGTGGCGTGGTACCGTTCCAGGACCGCCACCTTCGCGACATCGCCGCTGAGACTGGTTTCGATCTGGCCGTAACGTATTGCGAGCGCCACGGTCTCTGCGGTGGTCACCAGGCTGTGTTCGCGCACGGTCATGCAGCGGACGTTCACCTCGCCGCGTGCCCGGGGGCTGGTGACCGCGAAATCCTTGGCCGTCACGCGTCGTCCGACGTTCATCGTCGCCTTGAATTTCGAAGCGTCCACCTCGCCCGGTTGGTAGTCGGCCTCGCCGCCGTACATCACGAGTCCATTCACGATGACCTTCTCGACCGCGACGTCGCGCAGCGAGTTGAACACGACCAGGTCGCCCTTGAAACCGTAGTCGATCTCGCCAAACCCCGGTCGGTCTGCGAACGCCATAGACTGCCGGAAGTGCCGGGCGGGGTTCCTCGTCGCCATGCGGATGGCACGGATCGCCGCCGCCTCCGCCGTCAGGCCACCCTTGCCCGTCATCAGCGCGATGGCCCGGCGCAGGATGCGGTCCAGGTGCCCGTCCCGCAACAGGTCTTCGACGTCCAGATCGTCGGAGCAGAACATCGCCGAGTCCAGCGTCTCCATGTCCGCGGCGATCAGGAAGGGGATGATGCGCGACATGTCCCGATTGGCAGTCCCTTCGCGGATTGCCACCATCATGCCGATACGGATCCGTTCCAGAGCCTCCTTACCCGACGCGCACTCATGGTCCGAACTGATGCGCAGCAGGCCGTCGTTATACCCGTTCGTTGCGTAGGCTATGAGGGCGTCGCCGGTCAACTTCGGGCAGTGCCCGTCCACCAGCTTGCCGGCTGCCAATGAAAGGTCCACTTTGGCACGCGAATCGCCCGTGCCGTCGATGACCGCGGCCCAGTTCTTCATCTCGCCAAGTCCATAGACGCGCGGGTCCACAATCAAATCGCGGACGTCGTCCACGGTGATGGTGGCGCCGGAATCCTCCCAATCGGTCCCTGGCACGCACGAGGGCACGGCGACGTGGATGTCGCAGGGCGCCAGGTCCGCCTGTTCGAGCAGGTAAGTGATGCCGTCCCGTCCGCGGACATTGGCCGCATCGTGCGGGTCGATGAACATTGCGGTGGTGCCGCGCCGCATGGCCTGCGTTGCGAACTCCAGCGGCGACAGCATGCTGCTCTCGATGTGAACATGCGCGTCGATGAATCCCGGTGCGACATACTTCCCGGTCGCGTCAACGGTTGTGAGCCCCGGTTCTGTCGGGGTGCCGATCCCGTCGGGGTACACGGCCTCAATCAACCCGTCACGGATGACAATGTCAGCCTGGATAATGGTTTCGGTGTCGACGTCGATCACGCGGCCGCCGCGTACCACGACGCTGCCCTTGGGCTTCTCAGCTTTAGCCATGCCTGTAGAACTCCTCGCGTACCACGACGACTTCGGGCAAAGCCCGGAACTCTTCGGCCACATCCAGGCCGCACCCTGCGACCCAGCGGTCGGGAACTCGGAACCCGGTGTAGTCGGGAACCAACTCCCTGCGGACAGCCTGCACCTGCGCGCTGGGGTGTGCCAGTTCCTTGTCCAGGAGCACGCACAGCTTCACGGAGCGGGCCCCGCACTCCTGCAGCAGAAAGGCGCGAATGCGTGCCAGGGTGAACCCCTGGTCCAGGATGTCTTCCACGAGGATGACATCTTTGCCGTCGAGTTTCGACGGCACCATCTCGACGCGCACCTCGCGGGCGACTTCGCCGGCGCTCTTGACGGCCGTGCCGTAGGTCGAGGCACGGACGAAATCGTAACGCACATCCGGTCCACCGGCTTTCCAGACGGCCCGGCCAAGGTCAGCCATGAAGACGAAGGCCCCCTTCAGGACACCGATCATATGCACGGTGTCGTGGTCCGCAAAATCCCGTGCGATCTCCGCGCCCAATTCCGCGACCCGGCGCTGGACCCGTTCCTCACTGATCAGGGTCTTCTCAATGCGTTCCGTGTGTCGCATGGCGTCCCTCGTCTTTTCGCCGCCCAATCGTTGCCGCCCCGAGCCTGTGCCTAGACTCCCTCGCGCGCGCCGAAAATCGCGGTACCAATTCGCACCATTGTCGCACCTTCCGCGACCGCGATCTCGTAGTCACCCGACATGCCCATGGACAACTCCGGCAGGGCGCAACCGCAGGCGCTTTCCAGTTCGTCCCGCAGCAACCGCAGCGAGCCGAAGAAGCGGTGCAGGTCCGCGGGCTCGGAGTCAAAAGGCGCCATGGTCATCAACCCTGCACAGACCAGGTTCCGGCAGTTCCGCGCCTCGGCCACGATCGGGCGCGCCTCGCCGGGCGTCACGCCGGACTTGGTCGCTTCGCCGGATATGTTGACCTGCACCAGCACGCGCGGGCATCGCCCTTCCTCGGCCGCAATGCCGTCGATTCGCTGCAGCAGCGCGACGGAGTCCACGGAGTGGATCCACGCGGCGTGGCGGACGATCGATCGCACCTTGTTTTTCTGCAGGTGCCCGATCATGTGCCACTCGCAGTCCGCCGGCAACCGTGGCGCTTTCTCCTCCAGTTCCAGGACCCGATTTTCGCCAAACGCCCTCTGGCCGGCCGCATAGGCCTCGTGCGCCACGTCGATCGAAACGGTTTTCGATACGGCAATCAGCCGCACCGCTTCGGGGCCGCGGTTCGCCGCGCCCGCCAACGCCCGGATGCGGTCTCGCACCCACATCAGGTTTTCCTGCACGCTCACCGTCGGCACCGCCTTCCTGGCATCGGTTCGACGCAACCAAGGCCACGAACCAGGCACACGCCCAGTAACGTAAGGGCAGCCGTCCCCAGATTCCAGCGGGAGAAAGCCAACATATTGCGTCAGCGCCCCCCCGGGCGGACACGCCCGATCATGAGTGGGCGTTACTCACTGTTTGTCCGGGTCGTTCTGGCAACGTGGCGGGAGCGGCTCGCGCTCCCGCGGGCGCCAGAGCGAGCCGCTCCGGTCACTCTACCGCAGCCCGCGAGTAACATCCACACATGACCAGGCCGTCTGCCGCCCCAACTCGGGGTCCCGTCGTTCAGCGGGGATCCCAGTCGAGGTGTTTGCCGAAGAACGCCACGGAACGGTTACCGCCCCAGCCGTGCTCACCCGGGTGCAGATCGAGTTCGAGGTTCTCCGGCACGTTGGCGACCTTGTAGATGCGTTCGATCTGCCGAAACGCCGCCATGGCCGTGTCAACCTTGAAGCAGGTGTCGTATATGCCAATGTCCACCAACACCGGTAACGGCGCCAGCAGGCCCAGCAGGTCGGGCAGGTCCACCAGCTTGAACAACCCCGGTGCGACCTGCATGCCGCAGTAGTTGATGTCGCGATACCCGAAGTGCGCCCACAGGTCGCAGTAACACATGATCTCCGCCGCCTTCACGCGAGGTTCACAGAACGCGGTCCACGTCGTCATGGTGCCGCCGCCGCTCAGGCCCATGACGCCCAGCCTTTCCGGATCCACGAACGGCTGTGCCAGCACGAAATCGGTGGCCGCCATGCCGTGGGTGACGTTGATCGAAATCGGGGTCATGCCCAGCATGGTCGCGTGCAGGTAGTAGAGGTTGCACCAGTCACGGCCGGGCGGGGCGCGGTGTTGCGGTTTGGTGCAGTCGTTGCGTTCGCCGCATCCGATCCAGTCGATGGCGAAGGTCACGAAACCGGCTTTGGCCATCTGGTGCCCGTAGTTGTAGTTGTGCGCCGCAATGCTCGCACGCAACTCCGGCGAACTGTCGTTGCCCATGACGGGTTCCTTGCCGTGCGGGCCGTGCCCGTGCCAGCAAAGAATGACCGGGCGTCTTTCCTTCTGCTGGATGTCCGCCGGGATGTTCAGCAGCAACGTTGCGGACAGGCCCGGTTGCACGTCGATCAGCCACTTCTGCTTGCGCAGTCCATCGTGCGTCCACTCGGCCAGAAGCTGCGGGTTGAGTTCGCACCGTTCCGGCCAGTCACCGAGGCATTCCGTGACCTCGGCGCGCGTGCGCTGGCGCCAGGTCGCGAACTCCTTCCGGGTGCGGGCGCGAAACTTGCGACTCGGTTGGTGTGCAAACGCCATCTGCTCGAACATGTGTTGCGGACTGAGATTGCGGAATGACATGGCGAGGCCCTCCTGTGGCTGTAAAGCGCTGCGGACAGCATGGGCCATAACATACGGGGGGTGCGCTGAAGTTGCGACTTTGGGGCGTTGGGCGTAGATTACAGAGAAGAAGGCGCCTGGATCGACCGCACCGGTCCGTTCTACCGCACGCGGAGGTGAGCAGCATGCGAAAACGCTTCACTCTCATCGAGTTACTGGTCGTCATCGCGATCATCGCCATCCTCGCCTCACTGCTGTTGCCGGCGCTGCAGACGGCCAAGGCGAAGGCCAAGCAGTCCGAGTGCGCCTCGCGCGAGAAGCAGCTCGCCTTGGCGACGCACATGTATTGCGACGAGTACGACGAGCAATACCCGAACTGGAACCGCATGGTGGGTGAGGAGGAGAGCAACCTGGCGCCCGCGGCGGCTGTCTGGCCCTATGTGCAGAGCCTGGACATGTTCATCTGTCCGGCTGGCGGCAAACTGCCGGGCGGGACCGGGTGGCAGAACTACACCTATATTGGCCGAACATCCGGCACCGGGCACCTGATTCCCGGGCCCACATCCAAGGGCTATGCTTGGAGCGGGAAGCTCTGCAACGGAGACATCAGTTTGCGCGCACGCAAGCTGAAGCAGGTCACCAAACCCAGTGAGACGCTGCTGATGGCTGATGCGGCCCACATGTTCGGTGGTGGCGCAGGGGCGTTTGTCTGGTCCAATGTCTGCTGCGATTCGGGTGTCGTCGGGACGTTGGACGGAGTGGAAGCGGTTGACGCCGTGTATTCCCGGCACACGAGCGGCGAGAACACCACCATGTGCGACGGCAGCTTGAGATGGATTCCCGTGCGCCAGTACTTCGCCACCTTCACCTCGGTTTGGAATCCGTTCAAGTAGTCGCCTTAGGCGCGATGCTCCCTCTGCAGAAGAGTCCGACCTCACACGTCGGACAGATCCGATTCGACGCAGTCAACGACGCAAACTCAGAGGCATGGATCGATGCGTAGAGCTTTCACTCTCATTGAACTTCTGGTTGTTATTGCCATCATTGCCATCCTCGCCTCTCTGCTGTTGCCGGCGCTGCAGACGGCGAAGGCCAAGGCCAAGCAGTCCGAGTGCGCCTCGCGTGAGAAGCAGCTCGCCTTGGCGACGCACATGTATTGCGACGAGTACGACGATTTTTACCCGAACTGGGACCGCATGGTGGGGCAGGAGGGCAGCAACCTGGCGCCCGCCGCGGCCGTCTGGCCCTATGTTCAGAACCTGGAAACCTTCACCTGCCCCGCCGGCAGAAAGCTCCCGGGCGGGACCGGATGGGAGAACTACACGTTCACGGGCAAGACCTCCGGGTCCGGACATTTGGTCCCCGGCCCCAATACGATCGGCTATGCCTGGAGCGTGCGGCTCTGCGATCTCACGTCCATCCTGCAACCGCGCAAGGTCGGCAAGGTCACGAAGCCCAGTGAAACCCTGCTCATGGGCGATTCGGCCCACATGTGGGGCGGAAAAGGCGCCTTCATCTGGTCCAACGTCTGCTGCGACACGCACTGGAGCACGCCGCCACTGGACGGTGCCGAAGCGGTCGACCCGGTGCATTCCCGCCATCTTTCGGGCGAGAACATCACCCTGTGCGATGGTCACGCCGCCTGGTATCCGGTCCGGAAGTATTTCGCCGTGTTCGACACGCTGTGGAACCCGGTGAAGTGACCCACTGCGCGGGGGGAGGCCGATCGATGGGACGCATCGGTCCGATCGGTCGGGAACACGCGTCCGCACAGGGGGTGGTCCCGTGCGACGGCCGCCTCACTCGTCCAGCCACTGACCCAGGTTCGGTTCGATCAGGTCTTTGATCGCCGGGTCGGTCATGTTTTCGGGCGTGACCACCACCACACCGGTGTCGACGCGGCGCTCCACCTTCTTGCCCTGGATCGCGTCCACTGCGCTCTTGACCCCGACGTAACCCATCAGGAACGGGTTCTGCACCACCAGAACTCACCACGACGCATCAGGTGAACTCCCACCTTGACGCGGGTCGCGGCTCGCGGGGCCGCTCGCCCTCCATGGAAAACCTCGGATCTATCCTGGGCATTCAGCGTGCGGCACTCGCGTGCTTGCCACTCTCCGCGCCTCCGTGGCCGGTGTCACGGCGCCCCCGCGACGGGCGCCAGCACGCTCACGCCGCGGCCGGTGGCGAACCAGATCTGGCCGCGCCCGTCTTCGGCCAGCGCGAGGACATGGTCCCAGGCCAGCCCGCTGTTGCGCGTCGTGAACGTTGTCCACTGCCCGTCCGGGCTCAAACGCGCCGCCCCGCGGCGTGACGCGAACCACACCGAGCCGTCGTTGGCCGGCAGGATCGCCGTGACGCGAGTGCTTGGGAGCGGCGGCGCCGTGAAGACCTGCGTCGTCCCGTCGCGCCGGAAGCACGTGACTCCGCCGGTGGCGGCATCGTGCGTTGCCGCCCACATGTCACCGTTCGCACCCCGGGCCACGCACGCGGGGAACCGACCCATGCCGTCGGGCCCTTTCACCTCTTGCCACCCCCCAGACGGCGTCCACTTGTGCACCCCGGACCCAAACCCGACCCACATGGCGCCGTCAGCGTCCGGCGTGACCGCTTGGCACGTGTCGCCGGGGAGTCCGCCCTCGGCCTTGCTCCAGCGCGTCCAGATTCCGGTAGTGCTCCTGATTGCCAGGCCATTGTTCCAACGCCCGGCCGCCCAGAGCCGCCCGGTCGGGTCGAACGCCAGGCTGCCCCAGCGTTCGGACTTCGCGCCACAGCCCACGCTAGCCTTCTGCACCTGGCCGTTCGGATCGAGGAACTTCAGCCCATTGGCCACCGCGAAGCCAACGCTGCCGTCGGGCATGGCCACGATGCCGTAGATTGCATCGCCCGGCAGGAGTTTCTCCCACTTGCCCGCCGTGAATCGCGCCGCGCCGTACATGGTCCCCACCCACACGGCGTCACCGATAACCGCCAGGTTGATCGCCTGCGGCCAGGGCAGGTCCGGCGTCGTGAACGTCGACCAACCGGCGCTTGTCGCGTCGGGTTCCTGTACCGTGAAACCCTCGCACAAAGCACTGCGGAAGCGATTCGGATTGGTGACCACCAGGTCGTACACGCCTGGTGCGAAGTCCGCGGGAAGCGTCACCCGCAGCACGGTCTCGCTCTCGACCACCACGCCCTCAAGCGGTCGATCGTTGAGTTGCACGGTAACCCCATGCTTGAAGTTCACGCCCTCGATGCGGAGTTCGCTGCCGCTGCCTGCCGGCACACGGTTGGGTGCGACAGACACCAAGTCCGGGAACCCGTCCGACTTCGGTCGCCCGAGCGGCACTTCCCAGTAGCTGTATTCGAGCTCGAACGACGCGTCCATGCCCTTGGCCCGGTAGGCGTCGCGGAAGGAGATACTCGGCTTGTCGCTGTTCATGCGCGCGCCGATCGAACCGTCGGAGTGGTTGTGCATTTGCCCGCGTACCCAAGTCCCGCTCGCCGGGTACGGATTGACGATCGAGCCGTCAGCCTTGACGACGAACGGCTGCGTGAGCGCCTCGCCCGTCGGAGCCACACGCACGATCGCACGGACAAACTGCAGTTCCTGCACCGGCACGCCGACCGCGGAGATATCGAAGGTCGACTGCGTCACGCCCGTCTCCTGTTTCAGGCACTTGCCCTTGCCCATGTCCGTGCCGCCGCTGAACGTGGTCTCCGGCGCGTTGAACTGTCCGGCGCGCAACCACAGCACTTCGGACGCCTGCCCCAACTCGAGCGTGATCTTTGCGCCGTCGACGGCGACGCGCTGGATGACGGGGCCATTGCTGACATAGAGCGCCCCGTCGCGCAACGCCTTTTTCAGCGCCACCTCGTCCACGGTCGGTAGCAGTGCCGCGTACCACGACAGGCCGATGCGCTCGCGCGAATGCGTGTCATCGGCGGCAAACGCCCAGAGGAGCGGGTCGCCCTTCTCGATCCGCCGCCGCAGGACATCGTCCCACAGCGCGTCGCGCGAAACAGCTTCGCCGGCGTAGTGTATCTCCATGCCCGTCAATCCTTTGAGCGATGCGATCCAGGCGGCCTGGATCGGCGACGGGTGGGCAAGCTCCGACAGAGCGCCGGTCCCGTCGGCGATACACGTGTGCAGCGGGTTGTTCACCCAGTCCAGGTGCTCCTGGATAGAACCTTCGCCCGGTACGGGGCGTTTCGAGACGGCGAACAGCGTGACCGTGTGGGCGAACGAGGCCACTGGCTCGCCGATGTAGATCCGCCCGTATTCCTCGACCGCGCGGCAGGCCAGGGCTTTCCTGTCGGTCGCCGCGTCCGCCGCTACCGCGGCGCCCGCAAACGCGCACACCGTCAGCGCGGAACAGAGGGTCAGCCTCAAGGGCGAAATCAGCATTGAGAGGTCCTTTCCGAGTCGGTTGGGGTGCGTTACGCCGGAGTGTCCATCGGTGAGCATGCGTCTGCACAGGTTGCGATTGCTCGGACATGCCACCTTACAGATCCACGGGCGTCCCCGTGGCCAGCGAGGCTTTCTGGAAGCCGAGTTTCTTCAGCCCGGAGCGGTCAACAGCCATACCGTGTCCATCCGCAAACAGCATGTTGCACCAGCCCACGTGGCACAGATGAGCCGAGTAGTAGTGGGAGTTGTAATTGAAACTGTAGACCTGAGTGCGGTATCGGAAATCATCGGGGAGGCGGTCGGCATGGTTTGAGTCGGCCAAGAGAATGAACTCGGTGGGTTTCGCCATGCGGTAGAGATACAGGAACTTGTGCGGCCACGTGGTTTGCGGCTCTGTCACGGACGCGTACGAACCGGCCGGAAGGGACCAGTAATTCAGCGCGTAACACCAGTCCGTGTGGCCTGGGTCGTAGGACTTTGGGAGCCACGCCGGGCAAACGCCGACATTGGGTTCGCTGATGTAGATGGTATCCGAATATCCTTTTAGCCCGCAGTAGAAAGGCAGCCAGGTCCCAATGTCGGGATACCCTCTGGTTGACATGAGACCGTCATAATCGCCAGCGTAGGACGCGAAGGCCACGCTGCACTGCTTCTGGTTGCCCAGGCAGACGGCTTGCATGCTTTTCGCTTTGGCCGTGGACAGAGCCGGCATCAGCAAGGACGCCAGAATGGCGATGATGGCGATCACCACCAGCAACTCGAGCAGGGTGAAAGACTTCGTGGGTGCGCGTGACATGTTTCCCCCTCATGCGCGCGAAAACCGCAGTCCTGTGTCTGCCGCACACAACCCAAACGGCACACGCTTTGCCGCGTGCGTACTCGCACGTCGGCAACAGCGCCTCGTTCGGGTTCCCGGTGGTTCGTTGCGCCCGAAACGACCCGAGTCGGGATTGAATCGGCCCCGGGCTGGCGACCGTTTGCCACCGGTCGACACCAGAACCCAGGGTGACGCTGTCGCTCTGCCCTGGGCTATTATACGTTGCCCCTTCAGGGTAAGCCGATGGTCGCCTCGCGGCGGGCCTGATTCTCCCGGTTTCGCTGGCGCTGTTCTCGGCACCGAACGTCACCATATGAAGCTCAACGTGGCTTCAACACCTTGTTCAACTAAGTACAACAACCGTCAGCGTCTGTCAAGTCCAGGCGCGAGTTTCCCAAGTGCGGCCGGGGGCGGTACTGATGGTCGTTTTGGCAGCCGGCAATCACGGCCCCGGTTCGTCGAATGGGAATCGGTATTGGCGCAGGCCGAACTCGGTCCGCAGATCGACAATGTGCCGGCGCAGTTCCTCGTCCACCTTGGCGCCCTTGTTGCGGCGTTCGAGCCAGGCGAGGTGCTCCTTCTCGCCGGCGGTGTAGATGCGGTCCGCGCCCGGCGTCTTCTTCGAGTTGCGGAGTTCGCGCAGGATCTCCCCGGTCGTCTTCCGGAAGTCAACCGGATCCACAAACGCCGCCACGTCGATGGCCATGAAGAAGTGACCGAGCCGGTACGGCACCGGTTTGCCGTCCTTGAACCCCAGGAGCTGCTTCATGAACGCGCCCTGGCAGAGCGCGGCGGAAAGGACCTCGACCACCGTGGCGTAGCCGTAGCCCTTGTAGCCGCCCGTCTCCTCGCCAATGCCGCCCAGCGGTGTCAATGCAGCCGTGCCCTTGACCAGGTCCTTGAGGATCTGATCGGTGTCCGTCCGTGTCTTGCCGTCCAGTCCGATGACCCAGCCTTCGGGCAGCGTTTTTCCGAGCCGTGAGTACGTCTCGATCTTGCCGCGCTGCGACACGGAGGTCGCGCAATCGATGACGAACGGGAAGTCCTCGTCGGTCGGCATGCCGATGGTGAGCGGATTGGTGCCGAGCATGTTTTCGACGCCGAACGTCGGGGCGATTGACGGGCGAGCGTTGGTGCCGGTGATGCCGATCATGTTCCGCTCGGCCGCCATGAGCGGGTAATAGCCGGCAATGCCGTAGTGGTTCGAGTCGCGTACTGCCGTCATGCCCATGCCATACTTGGCCGCTTTGTCGATGGCCATCTGCATGGCGCGTTTGCCGATCACCTGGCCCATGCCGTTGTGGCCGTCGATGACCGCCGTGGTCGGGCTTTCGCGCACCACCTCGAACCGCGTCACCGGGTCGATCTGGCCCAGCTTGATGCGGTCGATGTAAATCGGCTTGAACCGGCCGATCCCGTGCGAATCGATGCCCCGCTTGTCCGACGTGATCAGCACGTCGGCGCAGACGCGCGCGTCGGCCTCGGGCACACCAACAGCCCGAAACACGTCGACCATGAAACGCTCCAAAACCTCGAACGGCACCCATGAGATGTTTTCGGCCATGAGGACTCCCTTTCCGCTCGTGCTTGTCCCCGAGCCGGAATGGCACCGGGACAGCCGTTAAGTTGAACGCGTTCAAGGCGGATGCAAGGCCGATGGGAATTCCCCACGCGTAATGCGTCAGCGCCCTCCGGGCGGCGTACCGCCCGGTCATAGGTTGGTGTTACTCGTGCCGGTTCGCGCCGCCGCGGGTCTTGCGCCCGGACGAGCCAGGCGGCGGCGCAGAGTGACACGCGAGTAACATGGGAGCAAAGGGTGGAGCATAGGCCCCTGCCACCTTGTGTGGCAGGTGAACGGGTTCATTTGGTTACTACGCCGCACCCTGTCCCCTCTCTTCCCTTTCCCCCGTCCGCCGCCGGCGGACGGGGGAAAGACATCTGAGGCGGTC
>MHBL01000376.1 GCA_001803235.1 Lentisphaerae bacterium RIFOXYA12_64_32 | reverse complement strand
GCCAGTTTCAGCTTGGTATGACCGGGCGGGCCGGCGCCCGGGGGGGGCTGACGCATTACCTGAAACAGCCCTGAGCGTCTCGCAGACGGCGGTTCGGCGCGATATATTTTCGGGCTGTCCAGCGCCCGGTGGGCGCGGAGGGCGACGCGCGTCGAAGAAGAGCACTCGAACAGACGGGCGGACGGGTGGCATGCAACTATGGATCTGGCGGCACTGGCGGCTGAACCTGCCGGATGACTGGGAGATGCTGCAGTTCTCCCGAAATCCGTTGCGGGGCAGTTGTGCGTTTGCCGACCGGTACCAGTTCCGACTCGAGTTCCACTGGCGCAAGGTTGACGGGCCGCCGGATTTCGGGCGCATGATGTCCGACTACGAGGCGCGGTTGAAGGAGGACGGAATGGCGCACCCGGCGCGGGTGCAGCGGGGCGCCTGGCAGGGCATCGAAGGGCACGAGGAAGGGGTGCTGTCGACGCGGTTCGGCCGGCACTTCCCCGAGGCGGCATGCCTGGTGGAAGTGGTTTTCCTCTGGCCGGAGAAACGGGATCGAAGCCTGACCGGAACGGTGCTGGACAGCATCGCGCCCGAGCCCGCGTATGCGGACGGGCTACGGCGCTGGCGGGCGTTCGGGATGGATTGCCTGGTCTCGCCCGCGGTGGAACTGGATGAATGCGACGTGCAACCGGCTTGCGTCGAACTGCGCTTCTGTGATCCGAAGCACCACACGGTGGAACGTTTCGCGCGACGCGGCATGGTTTCGGAATGGCTGAAGCTTTCCATGGCGGAGTGGTTACGGGTCTGGGTGGGGCGCGAGGCGCGGGTGCTCTCGTCGCGTTCGGTGGAACACGGGCAACACCGTGTGGAGAGCCTGGTGGCGGAATCGCGGGCACCGGGGCTGGCCGGCGCTTGTTTTCGGTATTGTCGCAGCGAGACGGCGGCGTGGATTTGCCCGCAGGACAAGAGGCTGTACAGTGTGGCGCTGACGCGCCTGGCTCGCGGGCGGTATCGCGGGGGTGGCCAGGCGGTCGGAAGCCTGTCTTGTTGTTCGGGTATGGAACTGCGTGGATGAGCCTAGACACGGCACAGCAGCAACGACCACGGTCTTGGCGGGCCATGCTTGAGGCTCGGCCCCTGCGCAACCAGGCGGCGCGCGTTGAGACGGGCGCCGGTTCCGGGGTCGCCGTGTATGTGCGGCAGTCGCGGCCGTCGTTCATGGCCCGGCCGCCGTTGTCGTGGATCGTGCCGTTCCGCGAGGAAAGCTGTTCCACGCTCGATCCCCTGGGTGCGGAGGTCTGGAAGCTGTGCGACGGGCAACGGACGGTGGAAGGCGTGGTGGACGCGTTCAAAGACCGCTACGCATTGAGCTTCCACGAAGCGCGTGTGGCGGTGACGGAGTACCTCAAAGTGCTGGTGCAGCGCGGCGTTCTGGCGGTGGCGTTGCGGGATAAACCATGAAGAAGAAGATCGATATTGCCGATCAGCCGACACTGAGCCTCGGCCGTACGATTCGGATCACGGTGGACGGGATCCGGTACCGGCTGTTCCGGTGTTCGGTCACGGTGGCGGTGATTGCCGTCGCCGTGGCGTTCCTGATGAATATCATGAGCGAGAGCTTGATCAAGCGCTCGGTCGCCGAGGACACGCGCGAGCGCATCGACCAGTCGCGGCTGGTGCACGAGTGGATGGCGCGGCTCACCGCGCCCGGCAGTTTCGAGTCGATCCTCACCGAGGTGGCCGCCGCGTCGCCGGGTACGCCCGTCTACGAGGAGACGGCGCAGATGACCGGCCTCAGTGCCGGGGACATGACCGCGTTTCACGCCGACGTGCGTGCCGCCGCCGCCTACATGCGGTTCTTCGAGACCCTCGACTACGCGCGGCGCCGCAGCCTGGTGCACACCGCCGTCGGCGTCGGCGTGTTCGACCGGTTGCGCGCGCAGGATGGGATGCGTCAGTTCACGGAAAACATCCGCACCATGAAATCGTTGCGGTTTATCACCTCGCAGGAGGATCTGGTCGCATTCCTGGGACGTTGGAAAGACCTCGAAGTGCGACTGCGTCAGGTGCAGGAGGGGCGCGCCAAGGGCATTGCCAAAGTGACCGAGGCCCGCGCCGGGCACCCCATCATGGAGTCGCTCGCTGGAGCGACGGGGGCCTTCGGCGAAGCCGTGCGCCTGGCGGGGTTCCGGTTCGACGCCCAAGCGCTGGCACCGGAGGTAGCGGCGCAGGCCAAGCGGTTGCTCGAAATCCGGCTGCTGGAGAAAACGATGGAACACCGGCCGACGCGGCAGGCAATCGCGCAGGACTTCAACGTGCTGCCGGCCGACGTCAACGTGATGATGATGTGGAAGTATTTGCGCAGCGAGAAGAACGCCGCTGTTTACCTGGAGCGGATGAAAGAGAGCGAAATGGACGTCGCTGGGTTGGACGCGAAGCGCCTGGCGTGGCTGGCGGAAACACGCCGCGAAGAAAAGGCGCTGATCCGGGCCGAGTTGCTCACCGCCGACGCCGGCGGCGGCATCATGGGCATGGGCGAGCGCATGAGCTGGTTGCTGCTGGTTTCCATGCTGGTCTGTGGCATCGGCATTTCCAACGCCATGCTGATGACGGTGACCGAGCGCTTCCAGGAGATTGCGACGCTGAAGTGCCTCGGCGCGCTGGACGGTTTCATCATGCTCATGTTCGTGCTGGAGAGTTGTTTCCTGGGTGTGGTCGGGGGCAGCATTGGGGCGGTCCTTGGCAATGTCATCGGCACGGGACGCATGCTGTACGCCTTTGGAGTGCGTTTTGTGGGCACTGTGCCGTTTCTGGAGCTTGTGTTCGGCATGGTGGTGGCTGTGGTTTTGGGCGTGATCCTGGCAGCGCTTGCGGCGGTGTACCCGGCCTTCAAGGCCGCGCGCCTCGCACCCATGGAAGCGATGCGGATCGAGTAGCGTGCGTCGCCTGCTCAGGCGGCAGGCTGTAGGCTGTAGGTGAGAACGATGCGTGACCATGCGAAACTCGGAGCGGTTACGCGGACCGGCAAGTGGGTCGTCTCCCAACCTGATCGGGAAACTGCAGGCCCCTGCCCGAGGTCTGCGAGCCTACAGCCTAACAGCCTGCAGCCTAAGTAACCTGAGCCGTAACGGGCAGAGAAGGTGTGGGGTCCGGCATGGAGCAGCAGACAGCGACCGTAGCGCCGCAGGCACAGGCTGCACCCGCGAAGTCGGGCAAGCGGCGGGTGATCATCCGCACCGTGGGCCTGCGCAAGTTCTACAAAATGAAGGGCGTGGTCACCGAAGCTTTGCGCGGCGTGGACGTCGAGATCTTCACCGGCGAGTTCATTGCCGTGATGGGTCCGTCCGGGTCGGGCAAGAGCACATTTTTCAACATGATCGGCGCCTTGGACAGTCCTTCGACGGGGCGCGTTTTCATCGACGAAGTGGACGTGGCTCAGCTCACGGCCGAGGAACTGGCCTACCTGCGTTGCCACAAAATCGGGTACATCTTCCAGAGCTATAACCTCATTAAATACATGACGGCGCTGGAGAACGTCACCACACCGATGGCGTTCGGCGGCGTGATGCCCGACGAGGCGCGTGAGCGCGGCATGGAACTGCTGGACATTGTCGGGCTGAAGGAGCGGTGGCACCACCGGCCCATTGAGATGTCCGGCGGTCAGCAGCAGCGCGTTGCCATTGCCCGATCCCTGGCCAACTGGCCCAGTGTGCTGCTGTGCGACGAGCCCACCGCGAACCTGGACTTGCGGACCGGGC
This sequence comes from Lentisphaerae bacterium RIFOXYA12_64_32, assembly GCA_001803235.1. Lineage (GTDB taxonomy): Bacteria > Verrucomicrobiota > Lentisphaeria > Oligosphaerales > YB12-FULL-65-16 > YB12-FULL-65-16. The sequence goes on along the minus strand of MHBL01000376.1, from coordinate 15,591 downwards.
AGGAAATTCTCGATATCCTGCGACGCCTCAATACCGAGAAGAATGTGACCATCATCTGTGCCACGCACGACCACCGGATGATGAATATGTGCGACCGGCTGATGTGGGTCCGCGACGGGCGCATCGAACGCATTGCCCGGCGCGATGAGGTGCACATCGAAGTTGGCAGCATTGGCGGTTCCCAGGAATAGGGCCGTGGCGTGGAGGCAAAGAACAGCGGGCCGGGAGTGGCTACGAGTCACCCCCCCGAACCTTGGAACCCCACAACCGGGCATCCCCCGGGCGCGAAGAAGCAACCTCGGGACAATGAAACCATGATGACAGTCGGACAAAGGTTGGTGAATACGGCCATACCGTTGATGGCTATGGCCTGGTGCCTCTGCCTGGCGGGGACGGCGTTCGCCGTCACGCCCGCGTTCAAGGCTGACTGCGAGGCGCTGGTGCGGTCTCCGCACCGCCTGGCCGGTTCCGAGGAATGCCTGGCCGCGTCCGACTATGTGCAGAAACGTCTGACCGAGATCGGCGTGGACCAGCTCATCGTGCAGCCGTTCCCGACGGCACAAACGCAGGCGAAGCGTTGCGAACTGCTGGTGGACGGGGTCGCGAAGCCGTTCGCGCTGCTGCCGATGCGCCCCGACGGTATCATCCCGCCCGTGTCGCCGCCGGAAGGCCTGACCGGCCCCATCGTTCACGCCAAGACCGGCAGGGCCATGGACCTGTGGGACACGTCGGTGAAGGATGCGATTGTGGTGATGGACTACAACTGCGGTGACGGCTGGCTGCGCGCTTTCCGACTGGGCGCGCGCGCGATCGTCTTCACCCTCGAAGGGGACGCGTTCGCCAACAACCCGCACTTTATCGAGACCAACGCTAACCTGCCGCGTTTCTTCTACTCCGGTCCCGCATCGGACCTGAAGGAAGGGGCCACCGCAACGGTGCACAGCGAGGTGGTGTGGGAAGGCCGGACGGCGCGCAACATCATCGGGTTCCTGAAGGGCACGGCGCCGATCTTCAGCCAGGAGAAGGAAGAGCTCATCATTCTGGGTGCGGCCCTGGACAGTTTCGGCGAGGTTCCGAACTTGGCGCCAGGCGCGCGCGGCGCAGCGAACTGTGCGGCGTTGCTCGAACTGGCCGAGTATTTCCAAAAGGTTCGACCGCGTCGACACGTCCTGCTGATCTTCTTCGATCAGGAGGCGCGTGGGCATGCGGGCAGCAGCGTGTTCTACCGTGCGTTGGAGACCAAGACGGAGAATGTCAAGGTCGAGAAGCGTCAGAAGTATCTGGACGCCGAGAAGACGTTCCTCGAGGAGTTGACCGCTCTGCTGCAGGACCCCAACCCCCTTCTGCAGTCCTCGTCGGTCCGCCGGCAGCTCATCAACCGTCTGGCCGACAGGGCGGCCGAGCCGGCCTACATGATCTCAGATACCATGTGCGAACTGCGCTGGGAATTCCTCGAATTGAAGGACGGCAAACCGCGCGGCGGCGGGCTGCCCCGGCCCCGGCCCCCGGATCCCAAAGGGCGGATGGATGAGATCTCGCAGCAGTTGCGCGACCGTTGGCAGCCGGAACGGGACGACTGGAACAGCCTGCGCCGCGTCTTGGGTCGGGCGCGACGGAGCGGGGGGCGCGACGAGACATCCGGCCTGTCCGAGGGGGCGCGGCAGAAACTGGGCACGATCATGGACCTGGTTCGCGAGGACGTCCGGCTGCGGTCCCAGGAGTTGGCCTTGGAGGAGCAGACGCTGAAGGCGGATACGGCGCTGTTCGGGCTTATCGGCGAGTATTGGATTTCCTTGCACATTTCGCTGATGCTGGGGGACAGCACGCCCACTTGGGGGCTGATCATCGGCGGCGACTCGGCCATGCACTCGAGCCAGGACAATCCGGGCCTGTACGGGAAGATTCAGACGGTGTTTCTGCGCGGCTATCAGGCCATGGACGCGGCAAAGATTGCCCCCAAGCATTTCCTGACTGCGTCGGCGGACCAGACCCTGTCCCAGACCCGTGTACTCTGGGGGGCGCCGTACCTGGTACACACCGGCGAGGTGGCGGGACTGTTCGGCATCTACAATATCTGCCTTGGGACGTGCCAGGAGTCGCTGCCGCGCGAGGGCACGCCGCACGACACGCTGGACCGGTTGAATCTGGACCGGATCGAGGGCCAGGTCAACGAGATTGCGTCGCTGCTGTCCGCCGTGGCCGACCTGGAGACTGCCAAGGAGGCGGAGAAGAATGCCGCGCCGGAAACGGAAGCCCCCGCCGCCAAGCCAGACCAGGGGGCGGAGCGTTCGGCCACTGCTCCTGGCGCGACGGCGGCTGCGGGCGCGGCACCAGCGAGCAAGGATGACATTTACGCGGTGGCCAGCCAGGAGGGCTTGTCGCTGCGCCGCGGGATTGTCGCCAACGCGGAGTACACCGTCTCAGGGTTTGAGGACGAAAGTCCGATCGGGCCGATGGTCATGGGAGTGTTGCCGGGCAGTTCGATCCCGAACACGCCCATGGCCGGCGCGGTGGTGCAGTTCCGACTGCGGCGCCCCAATCTGTTCTGCTATTCGCTTCGCAAACCCTACGCGTTCGACGACTTCCAGGTCCTGTGGACGACGCGGAACGGGGGGTATGCCCTGGGACCGGTGTCCGGCGGCTGGAGTTGGAACGCGCGCAGTGCGTTTGCGGCGGCGTTTGACGAGCGTGGTCTGGCCACCTCGGTCTCCGATGTGGAGTCGAATAAGACCTATCGGTGGCGGCTGAACGTGTTCCGCTGCAGGGCGGGCGTGGTTTGCCTGCCGCCCCAGGTGCGGACGGAGAAGATGGCCGGCCAGGAAGTGCAGGTCATGTCCTCCCGCTCCAACGCGATCCTGGACGTGAAGAAATCCTATGTTGAGACGGCGGACGGGGTCGTGGCGTGGTTCTCGGACGTGCGCGAAAAGAGCCTGAAACTGTTCAGCCTGCGGCAGATGGTGGGGTTGAACAACGGCGCCGAATTCCTCGTGCCGGGCGACAAGGTCTCGAACCCGAACGGCGACGGGTTCTCCATGATGACGGCGTGGGAACCGCCCAACTCGGCGGAGCGCTCGTCGGCTGATTTGTGGCGTCTGAACGAATCGCGGCTGCAGATCCTGCGCAGCAAGCGGATCCTGGACAGCTCGCTGGCCGAATTGCACGGTCGAGCCGAGGACCTGTTGATCGAGGCGCGCGACGAGCCGTCGCCGTTCCGGCGCGAGGCCTTGTCCGCGATTGCCTTCCTGGCGAGCCAGCCGCTCTACACCAAGATTCGCGCCATGCTCGACGACCTGGTCTTTGCCGTGATCATCCTTCTGGGTCTGTGCGTGCCGTTCGCGTTCGCCCTGGAGCGGGTGGTGATCGGGTCGACCATCGTGTACCGCCAGATCGCGTGGTTTACGGTGATTTTCCTGGCGACCTTCCTGACCCTGCGGTTATCGCATCCGGCGTTCGCGATCGCGAATACGCCGATCATCATCTTCCTGGGCTTCGCCATCGTGGTGATGTCCGCCATGGTGATTTTCATCATCATGCGGAAGTTCGAATTCGAGCTCAAGGCCCTGCAGGGCATGACCACCACGGTGCACGCCACGGACGTGTCGAAGATCAGCACCATCATGGCCGCCATGCACATGGGTATTTCCACCATGCGCCGGCGCCCGCTGAAGACGGCCCTGGCGGCGGTGACCATCATCCTTCTGACCTTCACCATCCTGTGTTTCGCGTCGTTCGGGACGCAGTCCGGAATCGTGACACTGCTGTCCGGCCCCAACCCTGCCTACTTCGGCGTGTGGGTTCACAACGTGAACTGGGAACCGCTCAGCCCGGACTTGGGCGATGTGCTCTACGCGCGCTGGAAGGACCGCATCAAAGTGTACCCGCGGTACTGGATATCGCCAAAGACACAGGACAAACCGGGCATGCTGGTCAGCCGTGAGGACGGTTCCAAGCCGGTCACCATCCGCGGGGTGCTCGGGATTGACCCGACGGAGATCGATTGCCGGCCGGACTTGAAGGAGTTGCTGGACCGGGACTTGGACGGCAAAGTCCTGATCACCGGCGCGGTGGCGCGGACGCTGGAGGTGGAACCGGGTGACACGGTGCTGGTCGGCGGCCGGCCGTTGCGCGTCGGCAAGCTGCTCGACGCGGTGCAGATGTCGGCAGCCAGGGACATGGACACCAGCAGTGTTCTGCCGGCGGATTTCACCGAAGCCAGTTCGGCGCAGCAGACGACGCAGACGAATGAGCAGGAGGCGATGATGGTGGAGAAGAACTGGGCCAGCCTGCCGGTCGATTCGGTCTGCATCATCACGGCGGACAACGCCGCGTCGCTCGGGGCCGAGCTCTACGGCCTGCAGCTCTACACGCGCGATACCAGCGAATCGGTCGATATTGCCGAGGACATCGCGCGGATGCTGCCCGTGCCGGTGGCCGCGACGCGGACCAACGGCGTTTACCGGCACGTGCTGGGCACGGTGCTGGCCGCCAGCGGCATCCGGGATCTGTTCTTCCCCATTCTGCTGGGTGGGTTGGTCATTTTCGGAACCATGCTCGGATCCGTGGCGGACCGCGAGCGTGAGATCTACACGTTCAGCGCCCTGGGGTTGGCCCCCAAGCACGTGGCCACGCTGTTCTTCGCCGAGTCCATGGTGTACAGCCTGATTGGCGGCATGGGCGGGTACCTGTTGGCGCAGGGGTCGTTGAAGGTACTCACCCTGCTGTCCGAGTACGGGCTGGTGCGGGTCCCCGAGATGAACATGTCCTCGACCAACACGATCTTCACCATCCTCGTGGTCATGGCCACCGTGCTGGTCTCCGCCATCTACCCGGCCATCAAGGCGTCGAAGTCGGCCAACCCCGGTTTGCTGCGCGTGTGGCGACCGCCGGAACCGAAGGGCGATGTCCTGGACCTGGTCTTCCCCTTCACGGTTTCCGAGTACGACATCACCGGGATGGTCAGCTTCCTGCGAGAGCATTTCCGCAACCACACGGACACCGGACTGGGTCAGTTCATGACCAGCCGTGCCGAATTGGCGCAGGAGGCCGATGGGAGCCTGGGTCTGGACGCGACTCTGGCCTTGGCGCCGTTCGATCTGGGCGTCAGCCAATCGTTCGCGTTGCGCAGCACGCCGAGCGAGATTCCGGGCATCAACGAAGTCCGGGTCGTGATCAACCGCAAGTCGGGGCAGCCAAAGGACTGGAGCCGACTGAACAAGGTGTTCATGGACGACTTGCGGCAGCAATTCCTGCTGTGGCGTTCCATTCCGCACGAAACGATGGAACTGTACCGCGAGCGTACGCTGGCGGAGATGGGTAAGGCAGAAGTGCCCACGACAGGGGACAAGTGAGTTATGGCAGTACGCGTAGACAAAGAACTCGAGGAATTCAGGCAGGTCATGGAGGTCCCCTCGACGTTCGAGGAGGGCTTCCGCTGGTCGGCGCTGTTCGGGGCGCTGTTCGTGGCCGCCATGATGGTCCCCGGCGCCATCTACATGGGCCTGCTGGCCGGTATTGGCATTGGGCCGGCGGCGCAGTGGGTAACGGTGATTCTGTTCATCGAGGTGGCGCGTCGTGCGCATCGGCACTTGGGGCGGTCCGAGATTTTCGTGCTGTTCTTCATGGCGGGCGCCATGATGGGCGGGCTGGGGTTGGGGACCGAATCCGGGCGCGCGTCGGGGTTGATCTGGAACCAGTTCTTCATCAACAGCGATGCGGTGGCGGCCCAGGGCATGGCCGAACAGATCCCGCCGTGGGTGTGTCCGCCGCTGGAGTCGGAGTCGTACAGCCTGCGAACGTTCCTGCATCCCGACTGGATTCCGGTGATCCTGATGACGATTTTCGGCACGTTCTTCAGCCAGCTCTCGAACATGGTCTTGGGCTACGGGCTGTTCCGGATCGCCAGCGACATCGAGAAACTGCCGTTCCCCATGGCGCCGATCGGCGCCCAGGGCATCATGGCCATGGCGGAGGACATTGAGTCCAAGTCGGCGAAGGCGCATGAAGGGTCGTGGCGCTGGCGCGTGTTCTCGATCGGGGGTGCCATGGGGCTGGCGTTCGGCGCCGTGTACCTGCTGTTGCCGACGCTCAGCGGCGCCTTGACCGGGACGTCCATCCAGATCTTCCCCATTCCGTTCTCGGACTTCACCGGCAAGACGGGACAGTACCTCCCGGCGTTTCCGACCGGCATTGTGTGGGATTTCGGTAACTTGGTTTTTGGCATGGTCATGCCGTTCTTTGGGATGGTCGGCAGTTTCGTGGGGCTGATCGTGACGTTGGTCGCCAACCCGATCCTGTACAGCACCGGCATTCTGCACAACTGGAAGTTCGGCGACGACACCATTGCCACGCTGTTCAAGAACCAGATCGACTTCTACTTCAGTTTCCAGATTGGCCTGGCCCTGGCCATCGCGATCGTGGGAGTGGCTCAGGTGGTCGGCATGGCGCGGAAGTCGAAGCAGGATTCAAAGGACCGGACCGGCAGTGGGAGTTTCGCCAGTATGATCACCCCACCGCCCCCCGGGCGCGGCGACATTCGCGCGTGGTACGTGTTCCTCTGCTACTTCTTCGTCACTGTGGTGGAGATTTGCGTGTCGATCGGATTGCTGGTCTGGTACCACGGCGCCTGGAACAACCAGATCCGCAATGTGCTTATTGTGCTCTTGATCCTGGGGTTTCTTTACACGCCGCTGATCAGTTATGTGACGGCGCGACTCGAGGGTATGGTGGGGCAGGCGGTCATGGTGCCGATGATTCGTGAGGCGGCCATCATTCTGAGCGGATACAAGGGCATTGCCTGTTGGTTCCTGCCCATCCCGATCGCCAACTACGGCGCCATGACGGTGTTCTACCGGCAGTGCGAACTGACCGGCACCAAGTTCACCAGCATTTGGAAAGCGACACTGGTGCTGTACCCGATCATCCTCATCAGTTCAATCCTGTTCATGAATTTCATCTGGAGCCTGGACAAGATCCCGTCGAACCAGTACGCCTACGCGCAGAAGATGTGGGAGTTGACCGCGGCAAACTACTGCATCATGTATTCGGCCACCACGGGCGAGTACTCGATGTTTGAGGAGGCCTTCAACTGGCTCTATCTATGGCTCGGCACAGGTATCGGTGTGGGGATGTTCTGGATACTGTATTCCTTGGGCGCTCCCATCATGTTGGTGTACGGTGTGGTGCGCGGGCTCGGGCAGAACATCCCGCACAGCATTGTTCCGCAGTTCATCGGTGCCCTGATCGGACGCTATTACTTCCAGAAGCGGCTGGGCCTGAAGTGGCGCCAGTATGTGCCGGTCGTGGCTGCCGGGTTTTCGTGCGGTATGGGGCTGATTACGACGGTCGGTGTGGGGATCACGTTCCTCAGCAAGTCGATCATCAAGCTGCCGTTCTGATCGCGCAAGAGGGCTGGAGCCGATGAGTCAAGGCGAAATGTTGATCCGGGTCCGGGACCTGAACAAGACGTTCAACCTCGGCAAGACCGTGGTGCACGCCCTGAAGGACATCAACCTGGAGATTTTCCAGGGCGAGTACCTGTCCATCATGGGGCCGTCGGGGTCTGGCAAGAGCACGCTGTTCAACATGATCGGCGCTCTCGACCGGCCTTCCAGCGGTGACGTCGAGGTGGCCGGCGTGAACCTGACCAAACTCACGCCGCGGCAGTTGGCGCATTTCCGCGGCAATCACATCGGCTACGTGTTCCAGTCGTACAACCTGCTTCCCGCCTATGATGCCATCACGAACGTCTCCATGCCGTTGCTGTTCAGCGGCAAGTCGCCCGAAGAGGCGCACCAGCGCGCGACCGAGGTGCTGACGCGTGTCGGGTTGGGGCATCGCCTGACACACCGACCCGACGAGATGTCCGGCGGTCAGCAACAGCGCGTCGCGGTGGCACGGGCCCTGGCCAACTCACCGGCGATCATCCTGGCGGACGAACCGACGGCCAACCTCGACTTGGTCACGGGTGAGGAGATCATCAACCTCTTGTCGGCGCTGTCCAAGGAGTTCAACGTCACGGTCATCTCCGCCACGCACGATCACAAGATGCTGGCCACGTCCGACCGCATTCTGTGGATCAAGGACGGCGGCATTGACCGGCTTGAGCGTCGCGAGGATCTCGACATCCGCATCGGTACGGTGTCGGAGGTGGGAGGGGCAAAGATCGACGAGGGCGGAAAGAAGTCTGCCGAAGCGGCGCAAAAGAGCGGCTGAGCCGCCGAGCACGGGGTGTGGTGACGGTCCGGTGGGCTGGGCGTAAGATAGACCCTCGCTTCCCGGGGCGAGAGGAGTTGACTTAGGTTCGCCCCCCCCCCTTTTCCACTCGTGAGGGATCATGCACGATTCCGGGGACCTATTCACCGACTTTATCCGGCACTACGGGGACGCGCATCCACCGTGCATGCGATACCGGGATGGCGAAGACATTGCCGACTGGCAGGCTCGCTTCCGAACGAAAATCGCCGAACTTCTCGGTCCTGTTCCGGCACGTGTTGCGCCCGAAGTGGACGTGATCGAGACGGTGTCGGCTCCGGAGCACACGCGCTATTCCCTCCGCATTCGAGTCAACGAGTTCTCGCGCCTTCCCGCGCAACTGCTGGTGCCGCACGGATTGGCGGTGAACGAGCAGCGTGCCGGCTTGATCGCCTGCCATGGTCACGACCGCTACGGCGTGGATTCGATCTGCGGAGTCCGCCCGGAGGAGGAACCGCGCGTGGCCTACGCACTGGCGGCTGTGCGAGCGGGTTACGTCGTCCTGGCGCCGGGTTGGTGGGGTTGGCCCGGTCGCGACGGACACTTGGGGTTGGTGGGCGCCGGCGATCGGTGCAACACGGTTCAGAATGCGGCGGGCATGTATGGACTCAACATCCTGGCGCTGCACATCCAGGACGGTCAGGCGGCGCTGGATGTGTTGACGGCTCGGCCCGAAGTCGACTCGACTCGGATCGGGTGTTTGGGCAACTCGTACGGTGGCCGTATGACCATGTGGCTGAGTATCGTTGACCCGCGCATCAGGGCCTGTGTGCCGGCAGGTTGCCTGAACTGCTTCCGCGAACGGTCCATGAAGCTCAGCTCGTGCGGCATCCAGTACCCGTACGGGTTATTGCGGTACGGTGATGTCCCGGAACTGTTCAGCCTGATCGCACCGCGGCCCATGCAGTTACAGGCCGGGGCCCTGGACCCGCTGATTACCCCCGCGGATCGGGATGCGATCGTGGATAGGGTGCGATGCGCCTATCGCCTGCGGAGTGCGGAGTCCGCTCTCGACTATGTGCTCCACGGGGAAGGGCATGTTCTGATGTGGGAAAAGGCCGCGCCGTTCCTGACGCAACACCTCGGCCCAGACTGTTCCTGATGCCGGTTCGCCCCTGCCTGCCGGGCCGTATCGCGGGGCGGCAACTTTGCTTTGGGAAGCAGATCGAATGCCGCTAACCCGCCGCCAACGCCGGTAGTCTGCCGTCAGAACGGCGCGGCGACCGCGCATTTCCTTCAGGAGCTGGGCCTGTCTCTCCGTGTCCCGTGGTGTTCTTCTCGCTCTTCTGCGTACGCCCATTGCCTTACCGATTCAGGCCTATCTGTCATTCCTATTGGAGGAATTGTGATTGTCCACGGGTGATTCGATCTTCAGCGTCGTGTCCGGAAGGTTCGTCCCGTCGGCGTTTGAGAGCCACACGAGGAGGCCGAGACAGAAGACTTCGCCCGCCTTACGCGAGGCGTAGTTCCAGCGAGGGCCGTTGTCGCCCAGCCCAATAAACCCGTTGTTCTTGTCCTTCCACAGGAAGAACCACGCGGAGCCTTCGGCAAGGAAGTCGAGCTGAAGTTGCCCGGCGTTCCGGAGGGAGACGGAGGAAAGGCGCGGTTTGAATTCCTGCCATCTCCCGAGTTCTTCGACCGCGTCCTGTTTATCGAAACGGTAGATTCCGCCGACAAGATCCGGCCCCGGCCCACCGTCGAAAGGGCATGAGAGAAAATAGGTGAAGGTGCTGATGTCACGGTCCCGCTCGGGGCGGTACTCGCAGTTGATGGCGATGCTGTGGCTGGTGAAGGTCAGGCGCTCCTCCACCTGGCCGCCGTTCCAGAAATAGGAAAAGGCGACGTCCGCCGAGAGGTTGCCGGGGGCGAGTCGGGTGGCGGCGCGGGGGAATCTCACGAACTCGCGATTCTGGTAGAACTTCCAGCGCTCGATCAAGGATCCGGTGAACTTCTTCTTCCCCGCCACCCAGACCTCGATCTCGCCGCACCCGTGAATCCGGGCCGTGTACGCCTCAGCGACAACCTCCAGCCACACGCCCTGCGGCGGGACCGGCTCCAGTCGCATCGTCGCTTCGCCCGAGGCGTTGCCGCACACTGTGGTCCAGGCCATCACCACGGCAAGAGGCAGCATGAGAAACCGACCTATGCAATAAGCGGACCAGGCTCCGTCGCCTCCCGACAGTACCGCGGGCGGAGTCTGCCTGAGCGGGCGCGGCGACCGGCCCAGCCTCGCTCGGCCTATTGCGCAGGTCGAGAAAAGCCGCTCGTTCAGCATTTCGCAAAACACCATTGCGTGTATCACTTCGCCTTTTCGATTTCAATCCCCTGAATGCCGACACCGCCGGTCAGGTCGATGTCGATGATGCCGTCGTGGACGCCGACGTTCTCGTCGGTGAGCACGACCGCCTTGGCGAAACCGCCGGCGTCGGTGAACGGATCCACCTTCTTCTCCCAGACGTGGTTCTCGACCTTGACCGATATGTTGCGGACGCCAGGCTTCTTGATAGGTTCGTAGGTCTCGGCAAAATGGAGTTTCACGTTGTAGAAACCCTTCGGGACGGGAATGTGGTAGGCGACGTGACCACCGTAAGCCTCCGTCTGGTACACGCGCTGCGCGTCGGTGCCGGCCACGATCATGGTGGCGCCGCGATCGGCGTAGCTGGCGTTCTCGTTGCCGTACGCGCCGCAGGCCAGATAGTGCTGATCGGGGAGCCAGCGATGTCCGCTCGGATCGACGTACGGCGACTCGCAGGCGCAGTTGATCCGGCCCGCGCCGGTCGTCTCCAGGTCCGCGAGAAACTTCGCCTGCCCGTCCAGGGCAACGATCTCAAGCTTCGCCCGCTTGACGTGCGCCGCCACCTCGTAGTCGTCGAGAGTGTTGTAGAGGGCAAACGCATCGTCGCTCTGCAGTCCCTCGAAAAGCCGGGCGATCATGTCGCCGGGCACGCTGGTGAGCAAGTGCTTCTGCGCGAGGATGTACCGAGTCTCCTTCTGGATCGACGACGACGCCGACACCGGCATGGTGAAGTCGCAGACGATCTTCTCCGGTGCGGCGTCGACGGTGAAAACCCGGATGTCGTTCGGCTTCATGTCGACGGCCCACGAGCCGGCCTTTGCGCCGGCGGGAGGCTGGCAGTCGTAGACGATATCCCGAACGGCGCCGCCGGCGATCGAGCCGGCCAGCGGATAGGGCGAGTGGTTGACGAGGCGGAGCCAGGCCCCGCCCTCGCGCACGGCGGCCTGCGCGATGACGCCGCGGGCCCGGTCCGGCGGCAGTGCTGCGAACTCCGCACGCGGCGTGCAGCAGAAGGCCTTGGCAAAACGGCGCTGCTGCTCGCCAAACGCGGTCTCCATGTTGCAGTCGAGCCAGCAGTAGAACAAAGTCTGCGGCGCGTGGTCCCGTATGGCGTCGACGAAATGGTGCATGCAGTTGTCCTCTGCGCCGCGGAGGACAAAGACGCCTCGCGCCGTGTGGTTCCACAGCCATTGCTTCGCCGCCGAGGCGGGGTTGTCCACCTCGTTGAGCTGAGTCGACATGTAGAGCGTGTCGAGGCGCTTCATGACGCTGCGGGAACCACTGTTGGTGTTCCAGCCGTGATAGGGCAGCGTGTCATCCGCCATCGAGCGGTTCGGGTAGTAGTCCACCTCCAGCAACGGTGTCACCAGCACAAGTCCAGGCTGGCTGGTGTACATCTCCAGCGGCACGCCCATCGCCGTGAGGTAGTCCTCCATGCCGGTATCGCGAGTGCGACGCGACCGTTCAGCGTCATCAAACGGCGAGTTCTTCTGGGGACCGGTGCTCTGGTAGATGAACATGTCCCACTTGTTCGCGCCGGTCCGGACCCGATCGGACATCTTCTGGAAGGCGGCGCGAACCTTGACGCCACGCCAGTGCAGCCAGAGCGCCTTGTTCTCGCCCATGAGCAGGTCGTAGCGTTTCTGGAACCGCTTGGGATCGACAGGGTCGACGTCAAGCTTGACGCCCGTCTCCTTCGCAAAGAGACCGACGGTGAAATCATCGTAGCCCACCTCGGTCCCCTCCACGTCGCGGTAGCTGCCACGCACGAAACCGGGCGCCCACCAGTCGCCGGTGACGACGAAGACACCCTCGGGCTTGCCAACGCCCTGGTAGCGGTCGTAAATCTCGCCGAGAGTGTCCAGCATGAGCTCCTCGACCTTCGGGTTCAGGAAATTGATGCCGTCGCTGGCGAAACTGCCGACCAACTGGCGGCCATGGCGGTCGACCATGTGCAGCCCTTGCTCCCCTTGCCAGACCTTGCGGTCGCTCACCGCACCGTCGCCCGCAGCGCGCATGGCCGGCGAGTTGCAGTACTCGAAGCCGACCAGGCAGTGGATGTTGTTTTTTGCGTACATCCGCAGCATGAGGTGCGGGAGGTCGAAGTCCTGGTTGGAAGTGTTGCTGTTGTGCTTGACCGACGGATAGTCGCCCTGGGTGTACATGTAGACGCCTTCGACGGTCATGTTCTGTCCCTGGAAACGGAGCCACTTGATCTTGCGCTCGATGGCCCTGTACCAATTGAACCAGGCGTCGCGGTGGCCGCTGTTGCGGATTCCCGAGTCGAGCTCCAGCGGATTCTCGGAAGCAGTGGTCAAGGTCATGAGCGAGATACGCTCGTTGTGCGAGCCGAAGCGCCTCTCGGTCGGCGGCAGTTCGAGCGCGGGGAGATCGCCCTCGATCCTGTAGATGTTGATCTCGCAGGCGGCGGCGGGCGTGCCCCGCAGTCCGCTCATCACCACCACGGCGGCGGCGAAGCTGTTCGGGTAGTAGATGTAGCGCAGAGCCTTCTTGCCATTGCTCAGCGGATAGTAGGCGCCGCCGGTCAAAGCGGTCCCGCTGGAGCTGTCCCAACCGCGGCTGCCCACTGGGTTCGGATTGTTGCAGAACGGAATGGGAAAACACTCGGTGACACAGGAGTAGACGTAACGCGGGCGGTTGTCGGGGATGATCACTTCCACCAGGAACGGCTCGCCTCGTTCACGGAGGTGCAGGCGGTAGGCGAAGTAGTCCCACACGCCAGGCCCGGTCTCACGGTAGGACATACCATCCTCAGTGACGACCTTCCCTTTGTTGAGGGCTGCCGGATTGTACATGCCGGCATGGTCGAGGAACTGCGTGTCGTCGCCCGGTTCCGCGGCACAGTCGATCTTCCGGACGAGTACGAGGCGTTTGGCGAACGCCGGCTCGAAGCCGGCTAGGGGCAAGGTGTCCTGCGGGATCGGCCCGACGAGAACCATCTCCTCGCGCCGCGCCTCAACCGCTTTGCCATCGGCGTCCTGCAGCGTCCAGTTCAGGCGGTAGGGGCCGGGCTCCCGGGCTTTCGGGGAGAAGGCGTAGACGAGGAAGTCCCCGTCCTCCTGCGGCTCCATCTTCTCCAGCGTCTCGACCTTCGTGTCGGTTCCCGCTTTGAAGATCTCGAGGCGAGGGGCGCATTTTCCCTTCACACCGATGGGCAGACGGACGCGGAAAAAGGGCGTCTCGTCCACATCAAAGACGGGATACTCCCGATCGGCCGGGGCTGCGTCGAGCATGCCCATGTGCTTGGGCTCCAGACCTCTGGACACTGCAGTGCCGTCGGCGAGAGCCTCCGAAAGAGGCCGGAACGTCGGCGTTGCCCAGGCGGAATCGTCGAAGGCGGCGTTCGTCCAACCCTCGTCCGCCTTCAGGCTCGTCTTCCACGACGCGTCGCCGAGGAGGTGCGTCAGCGTGCCGTCGCGATCGACGGCCATTCCCTCGAAGAGCCATTCGGGACTGCGCTGCGACCACGTGATGAACTCGCGCTCGAAGGCGATCACGTTCTCGCCCGCCACCAGATGCGGCGCGAGGTCGACGGTCTTCTGCGGGCCCGCCGGGTAGATGCGAGTGCCCGTATCCATCTTCCGCCCATTCACATACAGAGCGTAGGTCTCCGGCGACTGGAATGTGGCGTGCGCGAGGATCGGTTTCGCGGCAAGGCTGAATTTCTTGCGGAAGTGCACGAGCGACGACGACGGCGCGATCTTCATTCCCGCGATTCTGACCGTGACATCCGGCGTCACGCAGTGGAGTTTGAACCCCGTGCAGTTGCCGCCAAGGGTACGGACGAGGCCAAGGTCGACCTCGAAGTCCTGCCTGTCCTTGCCTTTGATTTTGAACTTGCACTCCTCGGACGAGTACTTCGTGAAGCTGCTGACGCAGAACGTCCAGTCCGTCTCATCCACGCTCTGCTCAACGGTCATGCGGAGGCGGTACTTGTCCTTTGTCTGCGGCCCCCAGGCGGCGCCGAAGCGGGGGCTGGGACGGCTGAAATCGTTCGGCGGCGAGCCGAAGCCGAAAACGAACCCCTTCGGCCCGGTTGTAAAAACCATCGACCCGTTCTCGATCCTGTACTCCGCCCCCTTGCCGTAGCCGTACTCCTTGAGCCAGTCTTTGGTGAAGACGCAGGACTCGCCGTATTCGCTGGCAAAGAAGTCGGGGCCCACCCAGACACGGTCCTTGTCCGTGATCTGTCCCGGGCAGATCATGATCGGGCTCTTCCACGTCTGCTCCGCAAGGGGATAGATGCCGATGCCCAGGTTCGGCGCGTCCTTCTCGTAAAGTATCTCGGTTGCCCCGGCAAACTGACCGGTGCAGGCAACCACAACGGCGACGGCCAGCAATCCCCTCCACGGGGGGGGCATGTGACGCATACGTGCTTCTCCTTGCTGTAAATCCCAATCGTTACCCAGCAATCGTCGTCGCCATCGCCTCTCGATCACCCGCACCCTGGGCGGCGCCGAATCGATGAACGATTGCGACGACGATTGCGAGCACGACCACGAGTCGAGAGGAGGACTTCACACTCGCCTGCCATGCCCAGGGACGCAACCGCGCCTGACATAACCGCAGGGCTGTTTCAAGATCCGGCCCCGCGTCTCGGAAGGCCACGCCTCCGCGCACACCAAGTAGGGGCGGCCTGTCCTCAGGTCGCCCCCCCCCGGCGTGGGTACACGCCGGGGGTACTCGCCGCACGCGACGGTCACGAATCTTGAAACAGCCCTGACATAACCGCCGTGCCAGGGGTCGTCGCCGCCCCCTCCCCCTGCCTGATGTCGGGCATCTGCAGTCGACGGCAAGGAAGAAACACCGCCTGAGACGGAGTGTCTTCCCGGGCCACAAGTGAGGAAGATAGCGCCACCGCCGAGCGCCCGCAAGGAATGGGGGGGAATCCCGCGTAATGCGTCAGCGCCCCCGGGCGGCAGACTGTCCGGTCATGTGTGGGTGTTACTCACTGTTTGTCCGGGGCGTTCTGGCAACGTGGCGGGAGCGGCTCGCTCCCGCGGGTGCCGGAGCGAGCCGCTCCG
>MHBL01000375.1 GCA_001803235.1 Lentisphaerae bacterium RIFOXYA12_64_32 | reverse complement strand
CCTGAAGTTCAGCGCGCCCGGCATGGAACCCGCGGAGTTCGCACTGACCCGGGCCCGGCCGCCCCGTGTCGAGAGCAAGGACACCCCGGCCGCCCCGCCGCGGCCAGGCGCCGCCCGCCTGGCGCAACTCTGGGACCGGGTCAAACAACTCCCACCGGACCGGCGCGCGGAAGTGGAGCGCCAGCTCGAGGAGTGGCTCAAGGCACACGAGGGCAAGTAGGGAAGACGAGCCCCGGACCCTCACAACCCGCCTGCGACCTTCGTGTACGGCATATTGATCAGTTCGACCAGGCTGGTGGGGTGCGTGTCGCGCGCCTGCCAGGGCGGCGTGTCGCCGAACTTGCGGAACCGCGCCGTGCGCACGTACGGCGGCTGGATGGACGGATACCGGAACGCGGACCGGTTCTCGCGCAGCTTCCGCATCGCTTCTCGAGCCCCCTCGCGGATGAGCTGGCGCGCGCGCCGCGGCGACATGTGCACCGCGCTGAGTTTCGCCTTGCGGTACGCGTCGGTGTCTAGATGCTCCATCCCGTCGTCCGGCAGCAACCCCTGCTTGGTCCAGACGCTGACCACGCCGGGGGTCAGGGCTTCCGCCTCGGCGGCGAACGCTTTCTCGCCGCAGGCCAGGATGGTGGGCACGCCGTACTCCATGGCGGACAGTGCCATCTGCCCGTACTCGCCGATCGAGATGCCGTTCACCGCCAGGTCGATGTAGTTGAACCACTGCGTGTGCGTGATGTGCGAGTACGGTGTGCCGGCTTTGGCGTGCTGCCCGACATACGCCAGCCCGGCGTAATTCGGGCTCAGCCCCCACGGCTCCGGCTTCGGCCCCGCGCCGCGCGACAGCCAGGCGCGCTCGTCGAGCAGTTCCGGATCGATCCCGCCCGCACCGTGCCCGTCCACCACAACCACTTCGGTAGCGCCGCCGTCAAACAGCCCGGCCACGGCCGCGTTCACCTCCTCGGTGAGCAGCCGCACGCCCTTGTCGTAGAACCGCCCGCTGGGCAGCACCCAGTCGCCGTGGTTCAGTACGCCGCTTACGCCTTCCATGTCGGTCATGATCATGATCTTCATTGCGCGTTCCTCCCGGCGGGCAGGGAAACCGGCCCCTGCCCGCCATCTCCAACCATACACTCGCCGGCCCAGGCAGGCAAAAGAGCCTGCTCCGCTTGACAGTGCGCCGTTGCGATGGCAACCTGTTGACATTCTTTTAGGAACACCACACGCCCATGAAATGCCCGCAATGCCAAGCCACGGTCCCGGACGGCGCCACGCTCTGCCCGCGCTGCCGCACGCATATGCCGGGCGATGGGCTCTGGAGTCGGCTGCAGCGCTGGCTCGGGATTCGGATCAGCGTGAATGCCGACGTGGACAAATCGTTCACCGTCACCCGCACGACTCAGGTCGTGACGACCGGGATCAAGGTCAAGAACCCGGGGACCGGGGAGGTCCGCGAGT
The DNA here is from genome assembly GCA_001803235.1 of Lentisphaerae bacterium RIFOXYA12_64_32. GTDB lineage: Bacteria > Verrucomicrobiota > Lentisphaeria > Oligosphaerales > YB12-FULL-65-16 > YB12-FULL-65-16. The sequence goes on along the minus strand of MHBL01000375.1, from coordinate 25,896 downwards.
ACGATTCGCTCGACGCCCTGCCGCCCGAAATCCGGCAGCGGATCCAGGAGGTCCGGCAGCAGGCCCTGGCCGGCGGCACCGGCATGACCACCAGCACGCGGATCACCGTCACGGACCAGCAGGGCAAGACGCGGACCTTCAACTCGCCGGATGAGATGCCGCCGGACCTGCGGGATTTCTACCTAAAGGCGCAACGACGCGCCCAATCCGGAGGGGGCACTTGAGCCGAGCTATGCGAGGCACCCCCACTGGCAAGCAGACTGGCGCCCGGAACCCGCGCACGCGCCGGTTCCTGATCTGGCTCGGCGTCATCACGCTGGGCGCGCTCGCCCTCCGCCTGGCGGTTTGCGCGCAACTGAGCGGCATCCCGTCGGTGGTCGAACCGGCCAAGGTCACCGACATGGCGACCTACCGCCGCATTGCCCTGGAAATCCTCGACGGCAAGCTCCCTGCCTACTTCGAGTACCAGCCGTTCTACTACGCCGTGTTCCTGCCACTGGTCTACGGCCTGTTCGGCGCCGGGCCGTGGGGCCTCATCGTCGTGCAGTCACTGTTGGGCGCGGCCAGCGTCGGCGTCGCCGGACTCCTCGCGGCACGCTGCTTCGGACGCCGTGCCGGACTGATCGCCGCCGGACTGCTCGCACTGGCACGCTTCCATGTCTTCCACACCCCGTTCGCGCTGCTGGAAATCCTGCAGGGCTTCTGGATGGTGCTGCTGGCCTACCTCGCCGTGCGCTCGTACCGCACCAACTCGTGGTGGCGCTGGCTACTGACGGCGCTCGTCGTCAGCGCCGCCACCCTGACGCGCGGCAATGCGCTGCTGCTGGTGCCCGGCGTCCTGGCGCTGTTCGCCTGGCGCAACCGTCGGTCGATTCCACGGCTCGCCAGCGGCACGATCCTGCTGGCACTGCTCGTGTACCTCCCGCAGTTGCCGTTCGCAGTGCGGAACTACCACTACTACGGACGCTGGACCGGACCGGCCTCCGCACAGGATGCCGTCCTGGCGCTCGGCAACACACCCGAAGCGCCGGCTGGCGGCCTGGCCTACCCGCCAACCTGGAACGAGTGGATGCGGTTCGCAGGACTGCCGCCCGGCGAACGCACTCCGGTCTCGCGCCAGATGCTGCGGTGGTTCCGCCAGGAACCGCTGGCATACCTCGAACTCAAGTTCCGCATGCTGCTGCTGTTCTGGGACAAGGAGGAAGTTCCCAACAACGTCGTCCTGGCCTACGACGGACGGCGCAGCCCCTTGCTGATGTCGCCCCTTCTCCTCGATTTCGCAATCCTCGGCGCGCTCGGGGTCTGGGGCCTGCTGCTGCGCTGGCGCTGGCGTCGGCCGCAGATGTGGTTCCTGTACTACATGGTCGCCGTCTTCTGCCTTGGCACGGTGCTGTTCTACATTCTCGGACGATTCCGGCTCCCGCTCGTGCCGCTGCTGTGTGCCTTCGGCGGCGCGGCTGTGGACTCCGCACTACGCCAGTTCCTGCGGTCCCGTCAGAACCATACGCGACGCGGTCCCCTGCTCTGGCACGCTCTGGCCCTGTGCCTGGGACTCTTCGCCACACTGCGGGCGTTCCCGCTGTACCAGCTCTCCCTGGAAAAATCGTTAGTCCGGACCGCCCGGCCCCATGGCGTGCTGGCCGTGAGCCAGAACACCTTGACCGTGTACGACCACGGTCCCCTGCCCTACGGCGGCTGGAGCCTGACAGAGTTGCCGGAGACCGGTGCGTGCCTGGTGAAAACTTTCTGTCTCCCGCCGGGATACGACGCGGGTGCTCTGCCGCCTGATCTGCGGCTCCGCATCCCGGTGCAAGGTACGCCCGGCGCTCAACTCGGTGTCGGCGTCGGTCCCGACGACGGCCAAGCGCAGCCGCAGACCGTCACGCTCGGGTCGGGCCGCGAAATCGAGTGGATAGAGATGGCTGTGGCAGGGCTGGCGCCGCGGGACGGTCGCGTCCGCGTCAAAATCCTCCTGCGGCCCGTGAGCGGCAAGGTCGGCATTGTCCTCGATCACCTGCGGGACTACGGCCGCACCGAAACCGTGGACAGCCTCGGACGCGGTTCGTCGCTCGGTGCGGAGTTGGCCGCCGAGCTCGTCCTGCCGCGCCCCCTGCATGGCGCTTCATATCCTTCATGGTGACTTCTCTCTGGAGTCGGAGTCCCACCGTGACCGAGCCCGCCACACACAACCGCGCCGCGCCGCCGCCGCTCGATGAGCGCCGGGCGATCGTGGCCTGGGCGTTCTACGACTGGGCGAACTCCGCCTTTGCCACCACGGTCATGGCCGGATTCTTCCCCATCTTCTTCAAGAACGTCTGGAGCGCCGGCGTGGACCCGACCGTGAGCACGGCGCGACTGGGGTTGGTGAACTCCCTGGCCGGCGTGACCGTGGCCATCCTCGCACCCGTGCTCGGCGCCATCGCCGACCGCGGCACGGCGCGCAAGCGCTTCCTCGCGTGCTTCGCCATCCTGGGGACCGCCGCCACCGCCACACTCGCGCTGGTCCCCGGCGGGAATTGGCAGCAAGCCGCCCTGCTCTACGGCCTGGGAGTGCTCGGGTTCTGCGGCGGCAATGTATTCTACGATGCGCTCCTTACCTCTGTCGCTTCCGGACGCCGCATGGACATGATCTCCTCGCTTGGCTACGCACTGGGGTACCTCGGCGGTGGCCTGCTGTTCGCCGTGAACGTGTACATGACCTCGTACCCGGCCGCGTTCGGCCTCGTCTCGGCGGAGCAGGCGGTGCGGGTCTCGTTCGCATCGGTCGGGGTGTGGTGGGCGCTGTTTACACTGCCCTTGCTGCTGCTCGTGCGCGAACAGCACAGCCCGCAGAACACGACCAACGTCGGCCAAGTGGTGCGCGGCGGCCTGCGGCAACTGCGCGAAACACTCCGCGACCTGCGGCAGCAGCGCACGCTGTGCCTGTTCCTGCTCGCGTACTGGCTCTACATCGACGGCGTCGACACCATCGTGCGCATGGCCGTCGACTACGGCATGTCCATCGGGTTCAAGTCCGGCGATCTGGTCGCGGCGCTGCTGCTGACACAGTTCGTCGGGTTCCCGGCCGCCATCGGGTTCGGGTGGCTGGGCAACCGCATCGGGGCACGACGCGCCATCCTCCTGGGCCTGGGCGTCTACCTGGCCGTCTCGATCTGGGGCGCGTTCATGCACGCCAGACATGAGTTCTACATCCTGGCCGGCGTGATCGGGCTGGTGCAGGGCGGGGTCCAGGCGCTGAGCCGCTCGTTCTACGCCAAGCTCATCCCGCCGGAGAAGAGCGCCGAGTACTTCGGGCTCTACAACATGCTCGGCAAGTTCGCGGTCGTGCTGGGGCCCGTGCTCATGGGCGGCGTCGGACTGCTGGTCCGGGCCGGCGGCGCCAGTGCGGACACCGCATCCCGTGCCGGCATCGCCTCCGTCGCCCTGCTGTTCGCCGCCGGCGGCGCCCTCTTCTGGCTCGCCACCCGTGAACGGCAAGGCTGACCCGTTTCGGCGAGGACAGCGCAGGCCTTGAATCCCGCCCCGGGCAATGCTATATCTGCGACAGCACCACATCCTGAACGCAGGCTACGGAGGCCCTCATGAGCGAACACCCGATTCTGGCGTTGGTTGCAGGCAAAGTACCGGACCCGGCCCGGCCGTTCACTCTCGTGGTGAATCTGGAGGCCAAGCCCGGGCGCGGGCCTGAACTCGCGGCGGCCCTCGCCAAGTCGCAGGCGATCCGCCTTTCGCGACTCGAACCGGGGTGCATGGCGTACGACGTCTGCCAGGACGCCGAAGCGCCCGACCGGTTCGTGGTGCACGAGTGCTGGCGCAACCTCGCCGCCCTGCACGACCACTTCGCCACGCCGCATTTCGCCGCCGTTGGGGCCGCCCTGGGAACGCTGCTGGCCGGGTTGCCGGCAATTCGCGTCCTGACCTCGGTGGAGTAATGCGGGGGACGCCTCAGACAAGAGGAGCAACGGCCCCGTGCGGGCGGCTTCGTCTGAGTACCGCCTTCAGGCGGAAGTGGGCGCGAGTCTTCAGCGAGCGCGCGGGGGCTGACGTGGTGCGGCGGAACGATCACGTGTGGGCGGCGTGGGCATGACATTGGCCATGAGCCCGTTGCGGTTGGCGGCGGACAACGCATCCGGCTGAAGCGCGGACGCGGGCTTCCGGCTGAAAGGCCTGTCGATTTGACCACCTCAGATGCGCAACCACGCTCAAAGTGGCCGAACCGGCTCGGTCCGGCATGCGGGAGTGAGCCGCTCCCGCCACTCTGGAAGGCCTGCTGCCGCACTAAATCGACACACCCTGAAGCCGGGACTCAGGCACCATGCGGCCGTCTGATCGCCCGGTCCGGGGCCCCGTTCGGTCGTTCATTCAGTCCAGTCGGTGGCGTGCGGAACTCCTGGGCGCTTGATCGTGGCGCGATCATCTTCGCCAAGGTTCTCGGCAAGGTTCTCGATCTCGAGCGGGATTACGATGAATGGCCGTCTACGCGAAGCTCGGCAGGTACTCGGCCTGGAGCCGGAGCATGTCGTCGAGCAGCGCCTCGGCATTCCGGATGCTGTTCACGCACGGGTCGAGCAGCAGCGCACGCAGCAGCAGCTTGCGGTTGCGCGACGCGTACGCCTCGGTCACCAACTCGATGATCGCCGCCTGGGTGCGCAGGTACGGCGCCACCGACTCGGGCAGCGCGCCGACAAACTCCGGGTGCAGCCCGTCCGCGGCCACGATGGCCGGGAGCTCGACCGCCGCGCCGGACGGCAGGTTGGCGATGTAGCCTTCGCGGTTCAGCACGTTCACCGCGGCGCGCCGGTTGCGGCGGTCGAATGCGATGTCGGCAATCACCGGCGCCACCAGTTCGCCACTGGGCGCGAGCATCCCCTTGTCCAGCGCCTTGCTGCCGTCCGCGTAGGCCGCCAGGTCGGCAAGGCGCGCGGTCTCGGGCGCCGCGACCGGGCGCGACTCCTGTCCGTACTTCCACTTGCGCCCCATGAACTCGTGCCCGAATGCGAGGTACTCGCCGATGTGGTCGTCGGACGGGAACGTGAACACGTCGAAGATGCGCGCAAACTCGCGGAACAGTTGCAGGTGCGGGTCGGTCTCCGCTGCCGCGCGTTCGACGAGCGTCGGCAACAGGTCCGCGCCCGACGCGCGATCCACGCACTTGAGAAGGAAGTACAGGTGGTTCATGCCCGCGGAGGTCACGTCGAACTCGGCGATCGGCCGTCCCGTGTAGTGCTCGACACGTCGCAGCGCCGAGAACACGCCGTGGCAGAACCCGGCCGCCTTGACCCGCGTCAGGTGCAGGATGGCGTGCAGCACGCGCGCCTCGGGATTGGTGTAATTCAAGAGGAACGCGTTCGGGCACAGCCGCTCGATGTCGCGGCAGATCGGGATCATCACCTCCAGGCTGCGCAAGGCGTGGAACAGCGCGCCGGGGCCGCCGTTCTCGCCGAGACAGTGCCGGAACCCGTACGCCGCCGGCACGCGGAAGTCCTGCTCCCACAGCGGCATACGCTTTCGCGCCACGGACGTGACGACAAAGTCCGCTCCCGCCAGGGCCTGCGTGCGGTCGGTGTGCGCCTCCAACGCGACGTCGCTGCCGAGTTGCGCCTTGATCCGTTGCGCCAGGCGCAGCATCACGTCCAGCGCCGCCGCGTCCAGATCCACGAGCGCGAGCGTCACTCCCTTGCCGCGAAATTCGGTCGCCGCCAGCACGTCGACAATCGTGCCCCGGCCGAAACTGCGACTGCCTGCACCGATCAACACGATCTTCATGGTCTGCTCCTTATCGGGGTTCCCGTCCCCCGTTCCCTTCCTGCCCCTGCCCTTGCCCTTGCCCTTGCCCTTGCCCTTGCCCTTGCCCTTGCCCTTGCCCTTGCCCTTGCCCTTGCCCGACGCCGCCGGACTGCGGCGTGCGGCGTACCTTGCCGATGGTCATTGCCTTCACTGTACAAATTACAGTTATCTCCCGATTTCGACAAGCACGTTACTATGTACAAACGCCGCCTATAATTGTATATTTACGCACACCGGTTCCAAGCAGAACCTGACCCGACACGTCAGCGACGGAGGATCCCATGGTCAACAAACGACGGCGCGCACCCGCAGCGCCGAGCACCCATCCGGCTGGCGCGGCTAGCCGGGACTCCAACCGCCTTCCCCACGTCAAGCCGTTGCGGTTCAAGCTGAGCGACGCAGCGCCGCTCGCGGTCCAGCTCCACACCCATGCCGAACGCGTGGCGACCCCGGTCATGGACATGCACTACGAGGTGGAACTGGGCGTGGTCCTGAGCGGCAGCATGACTCGGCTCCAGCACCGGAAGCGGTTCGACTACGCTGCCGGTGACGTCTGGTTCCACGGCTTCTGGGAGCCGCACGGCTACATCCTGCGCCAAGTGCCGTGCGAGGTGCTTGTCGTCGTCGTCTGGCCACCCGCGCTGGCGAGTCAGCAGTTCCCCGAAGCACCGCACCTGCAGTGGCTGGCGCCGTTCACCGAGTACTCGGGCCGCAAGCCCCAACTCACCGAGGCCGAGCGGAAGCACGCGGTCGCGTTTGCGCACCGGATGAAGGAACTGGCGGGCGCCGGCGGCGACAGCTTGACCATGCTGCGCCGGCGCCTGGCGTTGACCGAATTCCTCCTGCCCTTCGCCGCACGAAACCGCCCTGCCGCCCACGACACCGCCGAGGCCGAGGAGTACCGGCGCATATCCCCGGCCCTGCAACTGGCCTTCCGGGTCGAACGGCGCGTGAGCAACGAGGAAGCCGCGGCAGCCTGCGGCCTGAGCCACGACACGTTCATGCGTGCGTTCCGCTCTCTGATGGGCGCGACGTTTGCGGACTTCGCGCGCCGGCACCGCGCCGCCGCCGCGGCGCGTGACCTGGCCGCCACCGACATGCCGGTCAAGGCCGTTGCGGCGCGCTGGGGCTTCACCGACGAGAGCCACCTGCACCGCGTCTTCCGCGAGCACTACGGCTGCAACCCCGGCGAGTACCGCCACCGCATGCAGTGAGTTCACGGCCGCCGACCGTGATCGCCAACGAGCCGGCAACTCCCCGGGGTCATCCCGGTGTGATGCTTGAACCGTGTGTTGAAATAGCGGATGTTCCCGAACCCGCACTGCACGGCAATGGCTTTCTGAGGCAACGAGGTGTGACGCAGCAGGTCCCTGGCGTGATCCAGTCGAGCCCGCAGCAGGCTGTCACGGGGCGAGACCCCGAAACGCAGCCGGAAACGGTGCCGCAGGTAATCGGGACTCAGGCCGACGTGGGCCGCAACCTCGGCCACGCTGCCAATGGCGTCAAAGTGCGCCTGGATGTACGCCTGCGCCGCCGCCAGCGCGGCATCGCAGCGGTCGCCCTTCTCCGGTCCCGGGCGGCGGCGGAGTTCCAGCAGAGTCAGCAGCACCGCCGTGACGCGCAGATCGCAGATCCGCTGTTCCCGTGCGTCGTGCACGATCCGGGTCGCCGCCAGAGACAGAATCTCCTGCCGCAGGCAGTCGTCGACCAGCAACCCGACGTTCTGGATCCTGCCGAACTCCGGCGCGGCCGCCATCCCGCCGCGATGCAACACCAGGCAGAAGTCCTGGCCTGCCCGCGTGTTGTCCTGCGCGTGCGGAAGCCCGGCCCCGTAGAGCGAGACCGAGCCACTGAAAAACCGAAAAGCGGAACCATCTGCCGCCCGTCCTGCGCCCTCGCCGGCAGCGTGAAATACCACCTCCATGCCGTCGTGGGCGTGCATTCGCCCCCGTCCCGCCACGATGCGGTGACTGAACCCGACGAGAAACCGTGCCATGCCGTCCTTTGAGCGCGTCGTCATGTGGTCGCCTTCGCGGTTCTGGACTCAAGCACGAACCCCGGCGAGTAAAAGCCGTTTATAGGTACTCTTGGCCGATTCTGCGGATTGTCAAGAACGCCGTGCAGGTCTAGTTTCCCGGTAGCACGGCAGAAACCGTTCACGACGATAGCGGGGGACAGACCCCCAAGAGAGGACCCCGACCATGAAACGACTCGTGCAGCCGCTCATCCCATTGTATTGCGAAACCGGCGCGTCGATCGATGACGCCTGGATGACCGAACTGGCGTGGCTGGACATCCGCCCTCGCCCGCGCCGGGGCGCCATCCCCTTTCACGCCGATCTGCGCTGGTGGTTCTGCGAGAAGCACCATCACGGGACGCTGCTGGAGGCAGTCAACGGTGTCGACCTGTCAAAGATCTTCCCGAACGGCGTTCAGGCGCCCGCACCGCGGCAGCCGTTGCCCGCCGTTCCGGGACTGGCGGTGGAGGAGTGCTGGTCGGGGGCCCCGGTCGTGTACGCGCGCGGCGGCTACCCGGGCTCGGTCCACACGATCGCGGTGCGCACGCCGGAAGGCACGCTCTCGGCGACGGAGCAGTATGCCGACCGCTGCTTCGGCGTGACGGAGTACGCGGTGAAGACGGTCGACGACCTGCGCCTGGTCCGCGCGATCTACCAGTGCCGCGCGGACGCCGCACGCCAGACCGCGGACGCCGAACTGCCCGGCGGTCTGCCGATGGTCGCGTTCCAGTCCTTCCTGATCCAGTGGGCCGGAGTGATGCAGGCCGTCTACATGTACGCGGATGCACCGGCCGAGGTGGACACGACGGTGGACTTCGTCGAACGCCAGTACGAGCCGCTGATCCGGCGCTTGGCCCGTCGGCAGCCGTGGATCGGGAGTTGCGAGAACCTCGCCTCCGATGTGAGCGCACCGTACTGGGAATCGCACGTCGGGCCGCAGTTGGCGCGACGTGCGGCGCTCGCGGCAGAGGGCGGTGCGAAGTGGGACATTCACCTCGACGGGAAGGTCATGCCGCTCCTCGGAAAGCTGCGCACCGTCGGGATCAGCGGCGTGAACGGCCTGACCGCCAGTCCGTCCGGTGATCTCGACCCGCTCCGGTTCCGGGATGCGGCCGGTTCCGGCATCCGGCTGAAAGACATCCTGCCGCAGATCGTGTTCGTCCCCGACGCCTGCTCCGACGCCGCGTTCGAGGACTACGTCCGGAACGTGATCGAGTTCTACAAGACCGACGGCAATATCGTTCTCGGCATCGGCGACATGCTCCCGGTCAACGGCTCACTCGCCCGCGTCGAGCGCGTCATCGACCTGATCGAGGCGCTGACCTGAGCCAGCCGTACGTTCGGCGGCATGGCCGCGGGCGACGCTCCGGCCGCAGGGCGACACGGCCCCTCAGGGCACACCCGCCGCCCTCGCCGGTGGACGCTTGACGCCCACCACGACGAGGCGCATGGGCCCGTCGCTGGAGTTGGCAATGCCGTGGGAGTGCCCGCTCTCGACCAGGGACACGTCCCCCGGACCGACCGGGATGGATTGTCGGTCCAGAAGCATGGTGCCGTGGCCTTCGACAACGAAGTAGATCTCTTCGCAGTCGTGGTGTGGATGTTCGCCGATCACGGCCCCCGGATCGAGAACGTCGTCGTGCATGAACGTGATGCCGTGCTCGCTGTCACGGCCGGAGAGAACCGTGAAGCAGTCGAGCCAACCTTTGCCGTCGTGGCACCGTTCGTAACGTTGGTGCGGCATGTCGCGATGGTGCTTGATCATGGTCATGCTCCGGTGTGGTATCAGCCGTTGTTCGCGTTGCGCCAGTCGAACACCACGGTCAGTCCCGTGGTGCGCCGGTGCAACAGGTTCTGGTAGACGGTCTGGGGATCGTCGGGCTTGGCTCTGGCGTACAACGACTCGTGGATCCGGATCCGTCCGTCTGCGATCCATCCCAGCGCCGTGGCGATATGGTGCAGGTCGCTGTGGGTCTCCGGGCTAGCCGGCATCTGTCCCTCCCATCCGGACGTGAGCGTGACATAGTTGTAGAACACCGAGTGCAGAATGCCTTGGGCGAGCAGCGTGGTCCGCGGGACCCACGGCACTCCGATCAGGAAGACCTCGCCCCTCACGCGGACCAGATTGCACAGGTCCAGGACCGCCTGTTCGTGCCCGGAGCAGTCGACGCCGAGCCCGACCCGCTTGGCCATCGCCGGATCGTCCAGCGGCGGTGCCAACAGGACCCGACGGACCCCGTGTGCCTGCGCAATGGCACGGCGCCGGTCATCCGGGTCGACCGCGACGACCTCGTAGCCACAGACTTGCGCGACCTGGGCCGCCATCAGGCCGACAAGCCCCAGCCCGGTGACAACGACCACTTCCGGTGGCCGGACACGGGTGTGGACGAACGTCGGCATGGCGATTTTGGGGAAACGGCAGAAGACCGCCTTCTCCGGCATCAGCCCGTCTGGCAGTCTGACCACCCTGGCAGCGGGCACGCGCTGTCGGGACTTGTGCGGCAGCGAGCCGTAGACCACATCGCCCACCTTGATGCCGGCAACGTCGCTGCCGACCTCCTCGACCTCGAAGACGGCCGCATAGCCCGTACTGCGCGGCGCGTCCGAGTCCGTGAGCTGGTAATGCGTGGCGCAGTAACACCCCACCACTTCCGTGCCCGGACTGATGGCACTCACCAGCGTCCGGCCGGCGATCTCGTTGGCCGCCAGCGGCCGCGCGTCGCGCGGCCGCGACCGAAGCTCGGCCTTCTCCTTGCCCGTATGCATGATCTCATAGTCGACAGGGGGCATGGTGCGTTCTCCGTTGTGTCTCTACCGTTCTGCCAGTGATCCCGGGTCATGTCCATGAAAGACAGTACACCGTGCCCAGCCGTCAGGGAATGGTCGCAACTTGTCACAATTCAGTCGTTCTTTGGGCCGGATCCCATGCGGTTTGGCCTTTCCTGTGGCGGTTTGGCCTTTGTTGCCGCACCCCCTTGACATGCGGCTGCAGCGCAGTAGGATTTGCGGCATGCCCACGGCTCTCCCACAGGCAAGCCCCGACCCCACGGCGCTGAAGAACCTGCGCCGACTGGTTCTGGACAGTCTCGCGTTCGAGTACCTGGGCGGACGCGCCCCCAACTTCTGCCAGCCGCACCTCCACGACAACCGCGTCCTCCCCTTCCTGGTCATCGTGTGTCCGGTGGACGTCGAGTACTACTGCAAGATCAACGGCGACGGCACACACACGGTCAGGATAGGCGAAGCCCTGCTCGTCCCAGCCGGCGTGCCCCACGGGGTCCAGATGAAGGAAGCCGGGGCGGTCGACTACGCCCACATCCGGTACACGGTGTTTGAGAACATCGACGTGATTTCCCTGTTCGACCTGCCGCCTGTTGTTCACGGCGCAGCAGGGCGACGGATCTGTACCTGCACGAAACGGCTCTCAGCCCTGATGAACCGGGAGGGTCCCCTCTCCTTCAACGAGATCGTCCGGACCAAGGCGGTGGCCTACCGGCTGCTGGACGCGATTCTGGCGGCGGGCGTGTTGGGGACAGAGAGCTTCGCCCGGATGGCGGACATGCAGCGGATCGCCCCCGCTCTGGCCTACATCCGCAGTCACGAACGGGACTGGATTGCCCTTACCACCCTGGCCGAGGTCCTCAGCCTCTCGCCCACGCGGGTCCATAGCCTGTTCATGCGGGTCATGCAGCAGGCCCCCATGGCTTATGTCAAGCGTCACCGGCTCACCCGGGCCCAGTGGCTCCTGATCGGGACGCCGCGCACGATCAGCGAGATTGCGGCGGAGGTCGGCTACTCAAGCATTTTCAACTTCAGCCGTCAGTTCAGGAAAGCATTCGGCGAATCCCCGTCCCAGTACCGGGCCAAGGGCAAGGCGATGCTCGAGTTCGGGATCCGTCCGGGACCGGCTGCCCGCGACGCATAGCACCTCTGCACGTGTTGCCGCCGCCCAGCCGGGTGACTTGCGACTGAGGCCCCTCAGGGCGCCGAGGGTCCGAGAACCCGGCCGACGACGAGGACCTGGCCGGCGTAGAACGCCGTGTTCTCCGGAAGCTGCCGGACCGTCAGGACGGCCGTGTGGTCGCCGGCCGGGAGTTCGGGCAGGTAGAAGAAACGGGAATACTGGTGGACCGTCTCGGTCTGGACGCGTTCGCAGCGCACGGGCGCGGCACCGTCAACGGAGACGTCGACGACCATGGGCCCGCCGTGCGGAATGTCGCTGAACCCGATCGTGGTGCCGCACCAGCGGACCGTGATCGTTTCCCCGACCGTGCTGCACTTGACGGCACCGCGCAGCATGGCCTTGGTGCGTGCGGAGCTGTCGTTGTAGACCGGATCGCGGTCCGCGTCCACAGGCGCCCAGCCGCTGCTCAAGACCGTGTTGCGGACGGGCAGCAGCGTTGCCGTGTCCCAACAGCGGTCGTGCAGGCGTTCGGGGGGCAACACATGGACTCTGCGGCCGGCCGGGACAGTCATCTTCAGGAACGAGCGCGCGACGACGTCGCGGTAGATATCGTGGCCGACGTCACCGGGGTGTGTCCCGTCGGCGGAGAAGACGGCCTTTCCGGGGACCGGCGCGTCTGACGTGTGGACCAGGCGCCCGTCCGCTTCCTGCCTGGCGACCTCGACGCCCATGTCGATCGTGGGGATACCGTAGACATTGGCAACCCGCTCCATCACCGCCCCGAACTCGGGCGTCCGGCCCGCCTGGAGCGCCTCGACCATGCCGGTGCAGATCGTGTAGACGAAACAGAGATCGGTATTGGGCCGGGCCTGCCAGGTGTGGCGCACGATCCCTTCCACGCTCTGGACGGGGAACCCCGCGTGTCCGTTCACCCGGCACTCCAGGAAGATCAGGTCGGGGTCCTTGGCGAGCACGTCGGTCTCGAGCCGGCACGCGCTGAAGTCCGAGCCGGTTCCCGAGATGGCGGCGTCGATCTCGTCGACGGTGGCTTTCGGGAACTGGGTCCTGAACCACTCCATGGTCTTCACGCGCCAGCCGTTGGCGGCGGTTATGCTGCCGCCGAGGTAGGCGACGCGCACGGTCGCGCCGGCCTCGATTTTGGCGAACACGTTGGGCAGGCCGTCCCGGGGCCTGAACTCCTCCGCGACATTCGGGTCGTGGGTGTGGACCGGCGGCATCAGGAACCGGGTCGAGATCGGCAGGCCGTTCCAGAACAGGTTGACGAAACAGGCGCGGGTGCCGGCGGGCACCGTTGCCCGGAGCACGCCATCCACGCGTTCGGCCGGGAGGCACTGCCACTGCTCTTTCTCGTAGAAACGGCCCTCCCTGGCTGCGGGCGCCGCGGTCGTGTAGTGCAGTTCCACCTTGCCAAGCCTGGCCTGATCGAGCTGCGCCAGGTTCGTGACGTCGGCCTCGAACGTGTCGCCGGTCAGCCGCACCGGCCCGATCTTCGGGAGCACGCCCTGCTGCTTGAGGACCATGTCGGCGAAGTGGTAGTTGATCGGCCAGGCCAGCCCGATATTGCTGTGGCCCATGGCCAAGTCGATGCTCAACGTCGACTCCGCGTGGGTGGTGAGGTCCACCGTCTCCTGCCAGCGCGGCAGCGGGAAGTTTAGTTCGTTGACGACCGCGGTCCGCAACACGGGGACGGTGATGTTCATGACGTGATTCTTCGGGTCGAACGGGGTGTTCTGCCAGAAACCGGCGGCATAGGCGCTGATCACACACTTGAAGCGCTGGTCGTAGCCGGCAACCGTGAGCGCGAAGAACCCACCCCAGGACGCGCCCACGATCCCGGTCTTCTCGGCATTGACCTCCGGGAACGACCGCAACAGGCTGTGGCAACGGATGATGTTCGACACCGCGTCCTGGTAGGAGTACATCGGAACAACGGTGTTGGGCTCGACCTTCCGCCGTTCCTCGAGCTTCTTCTCGACTTCCGGGAACAGGCCGTACCAGTCCAACGCGATCGCGGCGTAGCCCTTCCCGTTCCAGTCCTTCACGTAGTTCGCCAACGCGGTGCCTCCGCCCCCGTGGACCAGGACAACGCCGGGCCACCCTTGCGCCGGCGCCATGCCGGCCGGAGCGGCGTAGTAGGCGAACAGGCTGACGGGCTGGTCTTGGAACCGTTCCCCCTCGAAAATGATGGCCCGGCAGCCGTCGACGTTGTACTCCGGGTGCCGGTTCACGGACAGAATGGCGGGCGGCTGATAGAGACGGTCAAGTTCCATGGTCGAGGCCCTTGTGTTGGCGGCAGCGTCGGACAGATGGCAGACCGCGCAGGTCATGCCGAGGGCAGTCGCTGTGGTCCATCTCATGTGGGTTCGCCTCTTCGAGCTTGCGGCACGGGTACGGGAAGCACAATACGATATGCCGGCCAGAGTGCAAGGGCCGGCCTGGCGCCGGCGCCAGCATCGGAAAAAGCCCGTCCCCTCTGCTCGCTCCTGCGTCCCCTCTGCTCCCAAACGGGATGGCGTGTCACATCCTCGTATGATCGGGCGGCCCACCGCCCGGGTGGCGCTGACGCATTGCAGGGAATGCGGACATCGCACTTGATGCGGCCAAGATACCGGTCTAACTTCTCTGCGGTTCGAGGGATCGCGTTCGGAGTCCGGACGGCGGGTGCCGTCCGAAGAGATCCGCCGCAGCCGTTTCTGCTGCCTTTCCCGCGACACGCGGGCAGCCGCGCGCTGCGAAGGTTACCCCTGAAAAGGGCATTCCTTATCCGTCACAGACTCTCACTTGCCCTGCTCCCTCTCGCGGTGATGGCCTCCGCCGTCACCCGTTTCGGCGCGGACGATCCTGGCGCTTTGCCCGGCGAACATCGGGAGGCAACCCCTATGGCGACCCCTATTGGGTTGAGTGCGAACCATCTGTCGATTGCCACGGGGCAGCCTTCGCTGGTGCTCATGTCGAGCGGTTCCATGCAGGTCCCGGTGTGGTCATTGTCGGGTGGCACGGTGGGGCAGTCGGTGGCGGGTGTCGTCACTGGTTTGCCGAGCGGATGCGTTGCGGTGAAGGTCGAGATCGTCGTGACCACGACGGATGCGACGACAGGCCCCGACCTCGAGGATGTTTACCGCGTTCACCTGTCGCAGATGGTGGATGACGCGCCGTTCACGGCGCGGTATTATCTCGGCAATCCCGTACGCACCGCGTTGCCCGTCGCACCGTTCTGCTCGCGCAGCATTGTTCTGGAGTCGTATTACGAAGTGGTGCCCAGCGCGCCGCTGTGGGTCCGCATTCAGCGGGAGCCCGGCGATCCCGCCGACACGTTCACGCACCCCACAGGCTTGGCCATGGTCAAGGTGACGCCCCTGGACGCTCTCTCGACGCCGCACGTCGTGCAGGACGTGCGCGGCTACAACTCGTGGCCGATGATCCAGGCCATCGGCGAGAAACTGGTCTGCGTTTACAGCCGGGGCTCGGGGCACACGATCGGCGAAGACGCCCGCGCCGTTTACGCGCGCACCTCCACAGACCATGGAAGAACCTGGACGGCGGAAACGGTCGTCGCCAACACACCGGGCTACGGCGATGTCGCCGTCGGGAAGGGACTGGATGCCACGGGGGCGATGCTCCTCTGGGTGCGTCGAGTCGGGAAAGAGTGGTTCCAAGACCTCTACCGCAGCACGGATGGCGTAACGTTTACATTTGTGACGACGCCGAAACTCGACCCCGCGCCCGTGCAGATCACCGACGTCTTCGCCGTCCCCACGGTCGGACTGGTGGCACTGTGGTTCGCTGGGGGCTACAGCGAAGGCACGGATCACTCCTGGGGCAAGCTGACCAGCAAAGACAACGGCGCCACCTGGACCCAGACCACCATCGAGTCCGGACTCACCAAAGCGCAGTGGCCCACCGAGCCCTCTGCGGTGTACCTCGGTGATGGCAAGCTTCTCGCCGTTGCAAGGACGGAGCACTGTGGCGCGTCCACGGCGCGGTCCCAGTTCCAGATGGTTTCATCCGACTACGGCGCGACGTGGACTCGCGCGCAAACCAACATCGGCGATGTCCTGATCTCCACCCCGAGCCTGATCCTCGACTCCGAGACCGGCCTGCTGAGCAACTACTACTATCAGCGCGGCCCGGGCGGCGTCCTGCGGCGCCGGGTCGTTGATCCAGACCGCGTGTTCGCCCATCCGCTCCGCTGGCCTGCGTCGCAAGCGGTTGCCAAGGGTGGTCAGGCCACCATCGACGCGGGCAACGTGAACACCACTGTGATCCAGGGCACCCACTACCTCGCGTTCTACTCCGGCAAGGATCCCGACACGGCAGTCCTGGTCTCGGCGCTGCCAGCCCCGGCGGCCAGGGATTCGCACCCCGACCCCTCGCGTCTCGATGAAGCGGGGAAATGACGTGGCATCTCTGGCCGGCGGCATACGCGCTGATCACGCCGTAGTCCATTTCATGTGCATTCGCCTCTCCGAGCGTGACGAAACGGGTGCGGCAAGGACAACACGATGTGCCGGCAGGAGTGACCTCGGGGACGACCTCGGGGACGGGCACTGCATGGCGCCGCCGGACAGTATTCGCCACGTGTCGGGGCAGGGCGGAACAGACAGCCACGACGTCCTGCGCGTCGCGACGCTGCGCGGTCCCAGCCGAATGGCGCGTTTTGTCCAATACCGCCACTGTTCCCCCGTCCCCAAGCCTCCCCTACCAGTCGCGGCTCGGCCGGACCCCGTTGCCGTGCGTTTTCCACCCGCCACTCCCATGTTACTCTCGGCCCGCTCCGCGCCGCCACCGAGCTCGTCTCGGTGGGGCGACGATTGGGAAAAAGAGAGGGGCGTCCGTCGCCCCCCCCCTTCCCAATCGTCGCCCCACGGCCGCAAGAACCGTGGCAGCGCGGACGGACGCGAGTAACATCCACACATGATCGGGCGGTCTGCCGCCCGGGGGCGCTGACGCATCACGACCGTGCCAGGTCGTTTGCGGCGATCAGCCTGATTTGGGGTTAATGTAATAGCTCCCGTGCCCAATGCCGGGCCGCGAACACAAACCAGGAGTCGCCAACCCATGCCCAACGAACGCCCGAACATTCTCTTCTACTGCACCGATCAGCAGCGCGCCGACCTGCTCGGGTGCATGGGCCACCCCGGCATTCGCACCCCGAACATCGATGCCTTGGCGCAGCGCGGCGTGGTGCTCTCGAACCTGTACGTCCAGGGCACGGTGTGCATGCCGTCACGCGCCTCGATCATGACCGGCCGCTACCCCTGTGTGCATGGGGTGACGGACAACGGCTACAACCTGCCCGAACACGAGCGCACGTTCGCGCACACGTTCCGCGACGCCGGCTACCACACCCTGGCCGTGGGGCGCACGCACGTGTCCTGCTCGCGACGCTCGCAGCCGCACCCCGTGCTGCCGCAGAACTACCACGGCTTCACCGAGTGCCACCACACGCAGTGCTACTGGGAAGGCCTGGACCCGCACGGCGACTACCTGAACTGGATCCGCACGGAGCACCCCGAGTGGTACAACGAGGCCGCCACGCCGACACCGGTCGACCGTCTCGACGCACATTGCGCCTCGTGGTCGAAACTGCCGCCTGAACTCACGATGAACGCCTGGGTCACCGACCGCTCGCTCGCCGTCATCCGCAACCACCGCGAGAAGCGTGCCGGGCAGCCGTTCCTGCTCTGGGCCGGGACCTGGGACCCGCACAGCCGCTTCCTCGTCCCGGCGCCGTGGGACCGGATGTATCCGCCCGAGTCGATCCCGCTGCCCGTACGGCGCGAGGGTGAACTCGACGACCTGCCGCCGCACTACCGCAAGAATGCACACACCGCATGGCCGCGCTGTCCGGGCGTGCCGTTCGACGAGGTGATCCGCAATACGCTCTCCATCTACTGGGGCACGATTTCGTTCATCGACGATCAGTTCGGGCGCCTGCTGCGTGGGCTCGACGACATGGGCTGCCTCGACAACACCATCATCGTCTTCACGTCCGATCACGGCGACCAGTGCGGTGACCACTGGGTCTGGCACAAAGGCCCGTACTGGTTCGATGGGGCGCTGAGGATTCCCGGCGTCATTGCGGCGCCTGCCGGAATGCTGAAGCACGGACTGCGCGCCGACGCGTTGGTCGAAACCGTCGACTTCTACCCGACCCTGTGCGAGATGGCCGGCATTGCCGCACCGCCACAGGTGCAGGGCCGCTCCTGCCTCGGACTGCTGGAGGGCCGGACCTGCGAACACCGCACCGATGCGTACACCGAGTACCAGGCGCACGTGGGCTGCACCGAACAGATGTTCTCGCTACGCGACGAACGGTACCGGATCGTCGTGTATCGCGACCGCCCCTACGGCGAACTCTACGACTACCAGACCGACCCGGACTCACTCCACAACCGCTGGGCCCACCCGGACTACCGCGAGGTGCGCGAACGCCTGACCGCACGCCTGACGAACCGGCTCATGGCCAACCTGGAACGCCCCGACACACGCGAAGACTGGTGGTGATGACACGCCCCTGGCCAGCCCCGCCGCGAAGAGGTCTGGCGATGTCCGTCCAAACGGTCGATGGTGAATGGTTGATGGTGGATCGTGGACCGTTGGCAGAGACAAAGATGGGCGACGAAGATGGGGAGACAAAGACTCGGGACACCGGACTGCGCCTCATTGCTGACGTAACCGGACTTGCTATGAAAGAGAACTTGCTTTACGCGAAACATTAAGTAAGTTTTCTTTTATAGTGATGACGTACAGAAAGAGGTCTTAGCCAGCGATGACACGTACCACGGGCACGTATCAGACCACCGTCGGCGGCGGAGAAGAGGTAAGGGCCTTCATCCCTTACCCACTCCCGCCTCGCGAGCCCCCCTTGTTGGTGGAAGATGACATTGAGACGCTTCAACGGGAAGCCATGGCCGCCATCGAGCGGCTGAACCTGGCGGGAAGCATGGTCCCGAGCTGCGATTGGTTCTTGTACGGATTCGTGCGCAAGGAAGCGGTGCTTTCCTCTCAGATCGAGGGCACCCAGGCGACGCTGGAAGACGTTGTCTCGTTTGAGCTCGGTCGCCGTTCGGATCGGCCGGCCGACGTCGCGGAAGTGTGCAACTACATCGACGCACTCGCGCTCATCCGTGCCGAACTTGGCAAGGCCGAGGGATTGCCGCTGTGCGTGCGTCTCCTGTGCCGCGCCCATGAGCGGCTGATGCAGGGCGTGCGCGGGGCAGAGACGGTGCCGGGCGCCGTTCGTCGCTCGCAGAACTGGATCGGCGGCAGTCGTCCGGGAACAGCCCGTTTCGTTCCGCCGCCACCCGAGGCGGTTCCCGAAACCCTCGCGGCCCTGGAGAAATGGTTGCACGGGGACAACCCCCTGCCGCCGCTCATACGCGCCGGCCTGGCGCACGTCCAGTTCGAGACCATCCATCCGTTCCTGGACGGGAACGGTCGCATCGGGCGCCTGCTCATCGTAGTATTGTTGGAGCACTGGGCGGTGCTGGACGCTCCGCTGCTTTACCTCAGCGTGGCATTCAAGCGTCGTCGCCAGGAGTACTACGACTGCCTCAATGCAGTGCGCAGGCGGGGAGATTGGGAGGGCTGGACGTCGTTCTTCCTCCGCTGTGTCCGCGAAGCGGCCGATGATGCCGTCGTCGCCGCGCGCCGCCTGCACAACGTGATCGGCGGGCACCGCAAGGCATTGACCGAACATGAAGACGCCACCCTGACGGCGGTGCGGCTCTTCGAGAACCTGCCCGACCATCCCATGGTTACCTTGCGGTCGGCAACTCAGTTGCTCGCCACCAGTTCGCCCACTGCAGGCAAGGCCATCGACCTTCTCTGCAGGATCGGCATTCTGCGCGAAGTCACGGACAGGCAACGGGACCGGGTCTACGCCTACCAGTCCTACCTCGACGTGCTCGCGGAAGACACCGACATCCCGAGACGCTGACCGCAGGCATCGCACCCCCGACGTTGCCGGTTGAGGCGCTTGCAAAACCCCTGCAAGCGCCGGTTGCAGGTTTCAGTGTTCAGGTTTCAGTAATTCGTAACGTCTTGTGGTTCAGCGAGATACTTCCTGACATCCGAAACCTGACACCTGAACACTCCGCCTGCAAAACAGGGTTTTGCAAGCGGCTCGGTTAGCTGGCCGGCAAGGGGGCAGAGGCTTGTGGCCGATACCCGCCGTCATCTGAGCCTGCGCCCCCGTGCCGTGAGTCGTCGTAAAAATGTCCCCGGCTGCACTCTCGCCCACCAACGCCACGTCACAGAAGGGCGTCCCCTTTCTCCCCCTTTCTCCATGTCTTCAGGCGGTCCGGATTCCCGGAGGCGCGCGCATGGCCCGGACCGCGTAAACGCGGAACTACGAGCCTGGGCCGTTCGGGGGCCCGGGCGGCGCGGGGTGGCGATGGCATGGGAGGTGTCGCGCGAGGTAACGCGGTACGCGCCCGGCTGAAGGCCGGGACTCAGACGGGGTCGGGCGTGGCGACGGGCGTCGGGCCAGTGCGCGGTCTCCGCCCCGTGCGGCCTGCGGTGGTCAAACGTCCGGGGCGCCATCCCGTGGCAGGTATTCCCGGACTCGCGCCTTCTGCACGCTCCACAGTTTGCCGCGGATGGAGTCGCCCCGCAACGCCTGAACCAGGGTCCGAACGGTGGCGAGAAGGTCGTCCTTCGCGGGATTCCGCGGTGGTCGTAGCACGGCGATGCCCGCATGCTCACGTGGATTGAACAGGAACGGGTTGCTGAAATCCAGGTCGAGAGTGACGAGGCATCGGTTTTCGCTCTGGCAGACTTTGATGAGTTCGCGATCCGATGCACCGCTCAGGCCCTGACCGTGCACAGTGGCAACGTCGAAACCGGCTTCACGACAGAGTGCCGCCGCGCATGTTCCAAGATTCTCATCGAGTTTGACACGAACCGGGGCCATTATGCGGGGACCTCAACGATGCGTTCGCTGGCCATTTCGGCCCCGTACGCGATGCAGGCGCGGATGTCGGCTTCCTCGATGCCGGGATAGTCGGCCAGGATGCCCGTCACGGTCTCGCCGGCCGCGAGGAGATCCAGAATGAGGGATACCCAGATGCGGTGTCCGCGAATGCACGGCTTCCCGAAACAGACGTTCGGATCGATGCTCACCCTTGACAGCAGCGCAGTTCTATCCATGGCATTGCTCCCAGTTGGCACGCCTTGTTCGGTCAGACTATAAGCCCAGGCGTGCCGCAGTTCAACGATGCAGGAGTACGCTCGGGGGGGGACCGTGCACTCAGGGCGCGCGGTATTCCACGCGCAGCGCGAGGGGGGGGGGAACTCGCGGTGCGCGTCTTCGCTGGCGAGCACCTGGAAGCCGGCGCGATTAAACTGATAGGAATTTCCTTTCCTCGGCTCACGGGGAGAAGATAGTCCGGATGGGGTGGAGCGCAAGGGATGGGGAATTGCGCGCCTTCCCGCCCGTCCAGGCCCGGCAACCGGGCCTGGACGGGCGGGAAGGACGGTCCGGGCGGGGCCGGAGGACGGAAGAACGCCGGGAGAGCCTGAAAACGGGCCGGGAGACGGCTGACGCGGGCACACCCCTGCCGTGTCCTGAGCGGCCTGGGGCGGGTCACAGGGCGGCGAGGAACTCATCCGGGTCTACATACTGCAGTTCCAGGGCAAGCTGGTCCTGGGTGGGCGCGGTGGCGGGCGGGCCGCGCGCGGCGGTGTCCTCCCACAGGCCGCAGTGTTTGAGGATGCGCTCGACGACGGTGGGCTGGCTTCGGCGCTCGATGAACGCGACAATCCTCATCTTCCCCCCGCATTTGGGGCACAGAAGCGGGTCCACCTCGTAGACACGCTTGATGAGTGCGGCCCAGCGCTGACGGCAGCTCTTACGGTACGCGGTGTCATGGTCCTCGATGACGGGCTGAACGGCCGGGGGCTTGGCCGCGGCGTTCGCAGCCTTGGCGCGTTGGCCGCGGGACTTGTTCGAGTACCAGCCGTAGTAGCGAATCTGCTGCGCGCCGGGGTCCGGGATGTGCTGCGTGATCTCGGCGATGAAGTCAAGCGGGTCGAACACCTCGAAGTTGCGCTTGACGCCTTGGCGCAGGCGCTCGTCGCCCGGGACGGGGAACGGCCGGCATTCGGCCTTCTCGGCGCGGTACACGACCTTGCCGTCCGGGTTGAGGCTGAGGATGCGGTCCAGGCTGAACGGGCAGCGGACAATGTACTGGGTGAGCCGCTCGATGGCGGCGGTATCGCCGGCGTCGAGGCGCACGCTCTTATCGACAGAAAACCCCGAGTGCTGCCAGCATTTCATCTGCTGGACAATCTCCGGGGTGATGCGGCCTTCGGCCAGGAGCAGGTCGAACAACTTCTGCTCCCACAACTTCAGGTACGGCTCGGCGGGTGTTTCGGGCATGGGGATGAAGGTGCCGTCCGGGATGAACGCGCCGTCCGTGGCCAGGACATGGAAGTGCGGGTGCCAATTAGCGAGTTCGCCGTGCGTTTGGATGCCGACGACCAGGCCGGGCACGACGTCGTTGCGGTCGAGCGCAGCGCGGTCCACGTCGCGCACGGTCTCCCAGGCCAGCGGCGGGAGTTGGCGTAGCAGGTCGCGGTTGTAGCGAAAGTAGAGCCGGAACCGTTTCGGCATGGTGAAGACGAACTGGCGGTGGGGGACTGGCGCGCTGACCTCTTCGGCAATGCGCAGCGCGGTGGTCAGGGACCGCTTCTGATGGCAGGAGGGACAAACACAGCGCTGTTTGCAGGAGAAGGCGACAAAGAACTCATGGCGGCAGTCTGGGCAGCGCACGCGTGCGAACCCCTCGCGCAGGTCGCCGCACTTGAGGAAGTCCAGGACCGCGTTGGCGTTCACTGCGCTCACTCCCGACGTGGCGCCAGGCGTCACGTCGGGCCGTCTCCCTACGGTCGGCTGCGGATGACCGGGCGCCAGAAGCCGTAGCGCTGCTGGTAGCGTTCGGGGTAGACGCGTTCGAACTCTTCGTAGTGTTCCTCGAGCAGCCGGAACAGCGGCGACGCCCGCGGGTTGCGCGGGTGATAGAACGCCGCGTTTTCGGCCGCCGCGCACTGCATGTGCGGACCTCGCACCGAGAAGCCAACACAGTGATACTTATAAATACCAGCATATAGGTAACGCTTCTGGTGGGAGGTTTATTGTGCGCAGGCCTTGAAGGGCTGGGGTGCGGAGGCGGGTGTCCGGGCGGCGGCACTCTCGACGGAGTGGCACGTGCATGGGGGCGGCGACGCGGGCACTCCCAGGGGGACATGGCGCATGCTGGGGGTGTGTTGGGTCAGTCAAGGTGGGCACCGGGCCTCCTGACCCGGTGCGATGGGGTGACGCGACCGAAGCAGGCCAGGCCGGGAGACCTGGCCTCCACCTTGGCAGGGCCACGCGGTTACCGACGCAACAAGGGGTGTGATGCTGGCAGTGGCGGGAGAGGCGACCGGGTGGTATCGTAGAGGCCGGAGAAGCGCGAGGCGTAACCGTCAATGGCCAGATACTTCAACACCACCGGTCCGTGCATGCCGCACCTGCACTACATGCTGCCGCCGGCGGACCGGCGCCCCGAGTACCGCGCCAAGCCGCGGGGCGAACGCCTCGGCTGGGAACAATGCGCCACGCCCGCCGGACAGCCGGTCACGGTTGTGTGGTGCTGACAACACTCCCTGTGGCGCCGATCCTCTCGGAAGGCAGACCCCGGAGACTTTGGACATGAACACCGATCCTTCGAGCCCGCGCAACGTGACCCGCCTGAACGAGGACTGGCTCTTTCGTGACGGCGTTGTGGGCAATGCGCATGAGCCGTTCCTGGCTGACCGGGCGTGGCAGACCGTGCAGCTCCCGCACGATGCGGCGATCGGACGCGCGTTCGACGGGGAGAAGTCGAACGCGGACAACGGCTGGATCCCGTTCGGCGCCGGCGCGTACCGCAAGCACTTCGGACTCCCCGCGGACGCCGAAGGCAAGCGCATCCTGGTCGAGTTCGAGGGCGTGTACCGAGACGCGCAGGTGTGGATCAACGGCCACTACCTGAGCCGGCATCTCAACGGCTACCTCGGGTTCGAGCATGACGTGACCGCACACGCCGTGTGCGGCGGCGCGAACGTGCTCACGGTGACGTACGACAACCGCAAACAGCGCACGTCGCGCTGGTACACTGGCGAGGGCATCTACCGCGACGTGTGG
Organism: Lentisphaerae bacterium RIFOXYA12_64_32; assembly: GCA_001803235.1. Taxonomy (GTDB): domain Bacteria; phylum Verrucomicrobiota; class Lentisphaeria; order Oligosphaerales; family YB12-FULL-65-16; genus YB12-FULL-65-16. The sequence continues at coordinate 1,995 of MHBL01000375.1, read as the reverse complement.
CTGAAGATCGTCGATCCCCTGCACGTGCCCCTGTACGGGACGTACGTCACCACGCCGCTGGTCACCGCGGACACGGCGCGCGTGCGGCTCGAGACCGAGGTCGTCAACCTGCACCCGCACCGCCGGGCGTGCCGGCTCGTCACCACGATCCTGGCGCCGGATGGTGCGGTCGCAGCGACCGCCGAGGCCGTCGCGCCGGTCGCGGCCGGCGAACGCTACACCTTCCGCCAAGAACTCGACGTGGCCGCGCCCGCCCAGTGGGACCTCGACACGCCTAATCTCTACACGGCGGTCAGCACGCTGCACGCGGGCGACGAGACGGTAGACCGGTACTCGACCCGGTTCGGCATTCGCGACGTCCGCATGACCCCGGAGCAGGGGCTGCTCCTAAACGGGCGCAAGGTCGTGGCCAAGGGCGGCGACCTGCATCACGACCTGGGCTGCCTCGGCAGCGCGGTGCTGAAGCGCGAGTGTGAACGCCGCATCGACCAGCTCAAGGCGATCGGCTGCAACTCGTTCCGGCTCAGCCACAATCCGCATGCGCCCGCCTTCCTCGATGCCTGCGACGAGAAAGGCATTCTGATCTTCAACGAGGCGTATGACCAGTGGACCTCGCAGTTCTACGGCGGCGAAGCGTCGTTCGAGAGCCAGTGGGAGACGGACCTGACCGCCTTCATCCGCCGCGACCGCAATCACCCGTGTGTCTACATCTGGAGCATGGGCAACGAGGTGCCGAACCAGGCGGGGAACCACGAACCCGCGTTCGAGACCCGCGAGGTCGCCGCGGATTACGGTGCGGGCCGGGTGAGCCGCATGGCGGCGCTGACGCGCCGCCTCGACCCCAGCCGCAAGGTCACGGTCGGGCTCTTCCCCGCGCGCGAGCGCTTCATCAAGGAGTGGGAGCACTGGGACGACTTCGACACGTTCACGAGCGCGGAGCCGGCCGAAATGGCGTTCCACGTCGACGTGGTCAGTTGGAACTACACCGAGAACATGTTCGCGCTCGACCACGCGCGGTATCCGCAGTTCATGTTCATCGCGTCGGAGAGCGCCTGCAACATCCGTTACGGCAACGGCCGGCGCCTGCCGTCCTGGGCGGAGATCGACACCGACTACGTGATCGGGCACTACTACTGGTCGGCGTACGACTACCTCGGCGAGTCGGCCAAGCCGACGAAGATGTGGGGCCGCGCGCTCATCGACGTCTCCGGCTGGGTGACACCGCTGGGGCGCTACTACCAGAGCTGCTACAGCCACGAGCCGGTGGTGCACATCATGGTGGAGGAGACCGACCCGGAGCAGTGGGAACGGTTCAACAAGTCGGGAACCGATCGCTGGGCCTGGTACCCCATGGTCGACCACTGGCGCTGGGGCGACCGCAAGCAGACGAAACTGATGACCTTCACCAATGCGGAGGAGGTCGAACTGCTGCTCAACGGCAAGTCGCTCGGCCGGCAGAAGCTCGCCGACGGCCGGGGCCGGATCATGAGCTGGGAGATCGCGTACGCGCCCGGCACGCTCAAGGCCATCGCGCGCAACGGCCGGAAGGTCGTTGCCGAGCACACGCTCGCCACGCCCGGCGAACCGGTCGCGCTGCGGCTGACGCCGCACAAGCCTGAGCTGGCCGCCGACGGGTGCGACGTCATCTGCGTCGAGGCCGCGGTGGTCGATGCCGCCGGTGCGCTCGTGCCGGTCAGTGACAACCCGGTGACGTTCCGGGTTGAGGGGCCCGGCGTTAACGCCGGCGTGGCGACCGGAAATGTCATCAGCAACGAACGCTGGCAGGGCGACGTGCGTTCCACCTGGAACGGCCGCTGCATCCTGCTGGTGCGCGCGGGGCGCACCCCCGGCGAGGTCGTGGTCAGCGCCACCGCCCCAGGCCTGGCCCCGGCGCAGTTCACGGTTCAGGCTCTGCCGTCCGCCAGCGCCGGCCGGGGCTAGTGCTCGTCCGCCACAAGTTCCCCCGCAATTCTGGACTATGGACAATGGACCATG
>MHBL01000374.1 GCA_001803235.1 Lentisphaerae bacterium RIFOXYA12_64_32 | reverse complement strand
CCGGCACGAGTAACACCAACCCATGATCGGCCGGTCCGCCGGCCGGGGGCGCTGACGCATCACTACCAGCCTTCGTCTTCCCCATGGACGGCACCGGCAACGGCGCTTATATTTCCCGCTTCGCCGCACGCAGCGGTGTACGGTCCCTGTCCGCCTGAAAGCGACGTGACACAGACGAAAGCGAGAATCCATTGAGCGTGCGTGCCGTCCTTCTCGGTCTTCTCGGCGCCGCCACCATTTGCGGCGTGACGTTCTTCAACGACATGGTCATGCGCGGGACGTTCCTGGTCGGCAACTTCCTGCCCATGTCGGTGTTCGGGACACTCATTCTCTTCCTGCTCCTGGTCAACCCGCTGCTGGGCCGGGTCTCGGCGCGCCTGTGCCTGTCAGCCCGCGAACTCGGCATCATCATCTGCCTGACCCTGTTCGCCTGTTTCATCCCGGGTCGGGGCCTGATGCACCAGTTCACCACGTTCCTTATGCTGCCGCACCATCGCCTCCGAACCGACCCTGGCTGGCAGGGCGACTCGCCGCGCGTCACGGTTGATCAAGTGAAGAGCTGGGGGCAACTGGTGGCTGGACTGCGCGCCGCCGGCACCGGCAGCGCGCCGGCGCCCGACGCGGGATCTCCCGCACGACGCGCCTGGGACCGTCTCACAGAGGCCGATCGGCAAGCCCTCATCTCTCTGGCGCCCGACGCCACGCCGGAAGTCGCCCTGCAAAACCACATTCTCGAAGCCATCAACCAGACGTTGGCCGACCCCGCCCTGCCCCACGCCGAGTCCGTGTGGCACCTGCCATTGGCGCCGCATGTGCGCAACAGCCTACAGAGCAACGGCGGACAGATCGATCCGCTCGACCTGCCGGCGCTCAACCGCGGCATCCTCGAAGCGGCGCTTGCCGGTGCGATCGCGCCGCGCAGTCCGGGAGTGCTCGAACACGTACCGCCACGGCTGCTGGCGGACACCGGCCCCAACTCAACCCTCGTCGTCGACGGCTTTGTCAACGGGCTGGCGGAGGGCGAACAGAAGATCTCCCTGCGTCAGGTCCCCTGGTACGCCTGGCTGCGCACGCTCCTGTTCTGGGCCCCGCTCATTCTGACGTTGAGCATCGCCACCATCGGGTTGGCCCTGGTGCTGCACCGCCAGTGGACCGCGCATGAGAACCTGCCCTACCCCACCGTCGAGTTTGCACGCGCCCTCCTGCCGGAGGAAGGCCAACGGCTCAGCGAGACCCTGCGCAACCGCCTGTTCTGGATCGGCGCCGGTGTCGTGCTGCTGATTCACATGAACAACTATGCCTGCAGTTGGTGGCCCGAGAAGCTGATCCCCGTCCGCATCCAGTACAACTTCTGGCCGTTCGTCGACTACTTCCCGATTTTTCGTAAGGGCGATGTGGGCCTGGCGTGGACCCTCTTCAACCCGACCATTTACTTTACCGTCGTCGGGTTTGCGTACTTCCTGCCGACCGACATCTCTCTGTCCCTGGGCCTGGCCTCGTACCTGTTCGCGCTCGTCGCCGGCATTCTCACCGGGTACGGCGTCATGATCGGCACCGGCCGGTTCCTCGAACCCTCGATCTACACGTTCCTCTACGCCGGCAGTTACTGCAGTATGTTCCTGGTCCTGATCTACAGCGGCCGGCGCTACTATGGGACCGTGTTTCGCCGCGGTCTCGGGCTGCGCGCGCCCGATCCGGCCGAACCGCACGCCGTGTGGGGGGCGCGCGCGTTCCTAGTCTGCGTCCTGCTGGCGGTCGCGCAACTCGTCGCCGTCGGCCTGCACCCCGTCCTGTCCGTCGCCTACCTGACCGGCCTGTTCGTCATTGTCGTTGTGGCCAGCCGCCTGCTGGCCGAAGCCGGGGTCTTCTACCTGCACCCGTATTTCTTCCCGTGCGTACTGGTCTGGGGTGTCCTGGGCGCACGCGCCATCGGGCCGGACCAGCTCCTCATCATGGGCATGCTCTCGTCCGTCCTGCTCATCGACCCGCGCGAAACGCTCATGCCGTTCGTCGTCTCCGGACTGCAGTTGGCGGACAAGGTCCGCGCCAAAGTCGGCACCACCGCGGCGTGGGGCGGTGCGGCGATCGCCATCGGCCTGGCCATCGCCATCCCGGTCACTCTGTACCTGCAATACCAGCACGGCGCCATCCGCACCGGCGACGGCTGGACCACGGGCGGGCCGCCGACGTTCGCCTTCAACGCCAGCAGCACCTTGCGCAAGACCCTCGCCGCCCAGGGCGCCCTGGACCAGGCCATGGCCCCCGTGACCACGGCAGGATTGATCACCAAAGCCGCCCCGCTGTACCCGTGTCTGGGCGCGTTCGCCATCACCTTCGGGCTCGTGCTGCTCTTCGCGTTCCTGCGCCATCGATTCGCCGGCTGGCCGCTGCACCCCCTGATGTTCCTGGTCCTTTCGACGTGGCAGAGCCGTGTCCTGGCGTTCTCGTTCCTGCTGGGTTGGTTCATCAAAGCGTGCATCGCCAAGTACGGCGGGGCCGCAGGGTACCAGCGCCTGAAGCCGCTGATGACTGGACTGATCGCCGGCGAGATGCTGGCCGGAGTCATCCCCATGATCATCGGCGCCATCTACTACTTCGCCACCGGCGTGCCGCCCAAGGTGTTCGCGATTTTCCGGTAGCGTGGCCGAGGCATCGTGACGGCCGGCGAATGTCAGGCTCGGCATGAGAGGCAGAATGCGGAACAACCACTCGGACTCGCGATCGTACTCGTGATGGTACTCGATCCGGCTCTCGTGTCCTGTCGCATTCGAGTCCGAGCCCGAGTCCGATCGCGCGGACAATTCCTGGGCAAGGAGTGACACACGATGAAATTCGCCGTCGGGTACCAGCTCCAGGAAGAGAGCGAGGAATCGATTGTCGAGGTGGTTCGCGACTACCGCGAGCACATCACCGAAGTGTACTTCCCCTGGATCGGAATGGCCTCGGGCCGCGCCGTGCTCAACGCGCGCCGGGGTTACGTCGACTGGACCGCACAGCAGCGGCTGGAGGATGACCTGCGCGCCATTCGCGACCTGGGCCTGAAGCTCGACCTGCTGTTCAACGGCAACTGCTACGGCGGCAAAGCGGCCAGCCAGCACCTGGAGAATGAAGTCACGTCTGTCCTCGCCCACCTCGACGAAACCCTTGGCGGCGCCGACATCGTCACCACCACGTCGCTGGCCATCGCGCGCACCGTGCGCCGGAACTTTCCGAGAATCGACGTCCGCGCCTCGGTCAACATGCGCCTCGGCACCGTCCACGCCATGGAGTACGCCAAAGGCCTGTTCACCAGCTACTACGTGCAACGCGACGTGCAGCGCAACCTGGCCCACGTGCAGACGCTCAAGGCCTGGGCCGACGCCAACGCCAAGGGCCTGTGCATGCTCGCCAACAGCGGCTGCCTGCGCTTCTGCCCCGGCCAGACCTTCCACGACAACATGGTCGCACACGAACAGGACATCGACGAGACGCACAACATCGAGGGCTGGACACCGCACGTGTGCTGGAACCTGTACCGGGACAAAGCGAACTGGCCGGCCATCCTCCAGGCGTCCTGGGTCCGACCCGAAGACCTGCACCACTACGAGACGCTGTTCCCGGTCGTGAAACTGGCCACGCGCATGCACACCAACCCGCGCCTGGTTGTCCATGCCTACACCGAACGCCGTTACCGTGGCAACCTCCTCGACCTGTTCGAACCCGGGTTCGGCCCCATCTTCGCACCCTGCATGCTGGACAACACGAAGTTCCCGGACGACTGGTTCCAACACGGTGCCGCCTGCAGTGGGCCGGGTTGCGCCTACTGCCAGTCCGTTCTCAACCGCATCCTGGTGCGGATGGGCGAGTAGCGCCAGGGGCGGCGCGTTTTCGACCTGTGCGGGTAAGTCCGGCCTCGCGGAAGTGGGACCACGGTGGCTCGGCGCGTCCCGCGCCGAAGCGGGGTGCGTCGGCCGGTCCCCGGCCGAGGGTCTCGGTCCGGGACGGACCCGAAGCACCCCACTGCGGTCCCAGAGGTCCCGCGCCACTGCCATCTCGCCCCTCGACACCCGACACCCGTCTCCTGGCAGGGCTGTTTCAAGATTCGTGACTGTCGCGTGCGGTGTACCCCCGGCGTGTCCCCACGCCGGGGGGGGCGGCCTGAGGACAGGCCGCCCCTACTTGGTGCGCGCGGAGGCGTGGCCTTCCGAGACGCGGCGCCAGATCTTGAAACAGCCCTGGTCTCCTGGCCCGCTCGCAGGCACACCGGCCCTCGTGACTGTATAGTACGGACTCGACCGTCATTCAGGGTCTTTTCGGCTGTCTTTCGCCGGCAGCCTGTTTAGGCAGAGGGAAAGGTCTGGAACGCATGTGTGGTATCGAGGCTATGTCGGGCGCGGGGCCGCGCCCGAGATTCTGCTCAATGGCCTGCATCGGCTCGAGTATCGCGGCTACGACTCCGCGGGCATCGCCGTACTGCACGGCGGCAACCTCCAGGTCTGCCGCGCGGTGGGCAAGGTCAAGAACCTCGAAGCCAAAGCGTTGGGCAGTGACGGCCTGCCACGCGACGCCCACACCGGCATCGCCCACACCCGCTGGGCCACGCACGGTTCACCGACTGAAGCCAACGCCCACCCACACTGTGATGACCACGCCGTCTTCGCCTGTGTTCACAACGGCATCATCGAGAACCACCAGCACCTCCGAGAGCAGCTCCGCCGCAAGGGGCATACCTTCCACAGCGAGACGGATACGGAAGTCATTCCGCACCTGATCGCCGAATTCTACAACGGCGACTTCCTCGCCGCCGCCGCCGCCGCGCTCCGGCAACTCCAGGGCGCCTTTGGGGTCGCCCTGCTCTGCCGTCACCACCCCGACCAGATTGTCGCGGCGCGCAAAGGCAGCCCCATCGTCCTGGGAGTCGGCAATGGCGAGAGCATCGTGGCCAGCGACGTCGCCGCCGTCCTCGGCCACACCAACAATGTTATCTTCCTCGATGACGGCGACCTGGCCCTGGTCACGCCCGGCGACGTCTCGATCCGCAACCTCGACAACGTGCCCATCACCCGCGACGTCAGCCGCATCGACTGGACCTTGGAATCCGTCGAAAAAGGCGGATTCGACCACTTCATGCTCAAGGAGATCCACGACCAACCCGAATCGCTCCGCAACGCCCTGCGCGGTCGCCTCGACGCCGACCAGGGCACCGCCATCCTCAGCGGCATGAACATGACCCCGCACGACCTGGTGGACATTGACCGCATCGTCATCGCCGCCTGCGGCACCTCGCTGCACGCCGGCATGGTCGGGGAGCACCTCTTCGAGGACCTGGCCGGCATCGTGACCGAGGTTGAACAGGCCGCCGAGTTCCGCTACCGCAATCCGATCCTGAGCAGCCGGACCCTGGCGATCGCGATCAGCCAGTCCGGCGAGACTGCCGACACCCTCGCGGCGCTGCGCGAGGCCAAGATGAAGGGCTCCCAGGTGCTGGCCATCTGCAACGTGGTCAGTTCCACGATTGCCCGCGAGGCTGGTCGTGGTGTGTACCTCCACGCCGGCCCGGAAATCAGCGTTGCCTCGACCAAGGCGTTCACCTCCCAGGTCGTAATTCTGCTGCTCATGGCGCTGAAGTTCGCACGCACCCGCCGCATGCCGCGCCAGACCGGTGTGGAACTGGTCGAAGAGCTTCGCCGACTCCCCGACCAAGTCGCCCGCGTGCTGGACCGAGCGCCCGAGATCGAACGGATCGCGCGCAAGTGGGCGGCGGCGCGCGACTTCTTCTACATCGGCAGAGGCTACCTGCACCCGGTCGCGCTGGAAGGGGCACTGAAGCTCAAGGAGATCAGCTACATCCACGCCGAAGGCTACCATGCCGCCGAACTCAAGCATGGCCCCATCGCGCTGCTCGACGAAGACGTCCCCGTCGTCACCCTGGCCAACGACATTGACGGCAAGGACAAAATGCTCTCCAACATCCAGGAGTGCCGCGCCCGCCACGCACCGGTGATCCTGACCGCCACCGAGGGCGACACGGACGTGGCCGGGTTCACCGAGGATGTCATCCGAATCCCGCGCACGCACCAGTGCCTGACCCCCGTCACCACCACCGTGGCACTGCAGTTGTTCGCCTACTATGTCGCCCGCGAGCGCGGCTGCCCCATCGACCAACCGCGCAACCTCGCCAAGAGCGTGACCGTCGAATAACCACGGAGAAAACGAGAATGCATCACTCACGCCGTCTCCTGCCGATCCGCGCACCCCAGCGAACACTGGTCGCCGTCCTGGCCGTGTTGTGCTGTGCCGCCCCCGCCGACATGATCATCCTGCGCGACGGGCACGAGTACGAAGGAACGCTTCAGCGCTCCACTGAAAGTGTCGTCGAGTTTCAGCAGGACGGTGCGGTCAAGCAGTACCCCCGCGCCGATGTCGTGCACATCCGGTTGCAGAAGACGCGCGAGTGGGGTGAGATACGCCAACTGAAGGACATCCCCGACGACGTCCTCAAGGCGTGCGTCGCCACCCCGATCGACCCGGCCAAGCACCCGGGCGCCGGCGTCTTCGTCCTCCTGAGCCAGACCCGGGTCCAGTTGCAGACTCCGCAAACGTGGACGACGGCCAACCGCTTCATCGTGCGCATCCTCAACGATCACGGCGAGGACGCCACGATCCGCGAGATCACCTACCGCAAGGACGTCGAGACCGCCAACATCCGTCACGGCATTTCGATCCGTCCCGACGGCGAGATCGTGCACCTGCGCGACACCGCCATCCAGGAGGAATCGCCCTACGCCGAGTTGCCACGGTACGACAACGTATTGAATTGCCGCTTTGCGCTGCCGGAAGGCAAGCCGGGCACCGTGCTGGATGCCGCCACGGACGTCACCCGCCACACGGCGCTGCCCGGGGACTTCTTTGCGACCGAATTCAGGTTCGGCAACCTCGATCCCACCCGAGAAATGGTCATCGAAATCGTCGCACCCACGGCCTGCCCCATCCACTGGCAGATGCTGAACGACCCGACCGAGACGGTTCGTTTCGACCAGATCACGGAGGGCGACGCGGTTCGGTATCGGTGGAACCGCGTCGACATGCCGCAGATCATCTCTGAACCGCTCATGCCGCCGCTCGCCGACATCGTGCCGCGGTTGGTCGTTTCCGCCTGCCCCGAGTCCTGGGAAGGGATTGCCGCCGCGTTCCAGCGCGATCTCGATGCCTGCGACCAGCGCTTCCGCGACATACCCCCGCCGCCCGCCACCACCGCCGAAGCCATCTGGGAACAGGTCTCGCGCAACACGGACGAATACCCCGCGCCGCTCCTGGCCACCGGCTATCTGCCCAGTGACCCCGCCGAAACCTGGCGACTGCGACGCGGCGCGCAGCTCGACCGTACCTACCTGCTCTACCGCTGGCTCAAGGCAGCCGGGCTCCCGGATGTCACCTGGGTCTGGATCCGGCCGCGCCAGGCCGGCCTACCCGCACCCAAGGTCCCGAGTCGGAATGCCCTCGGCCTGCCGGCCGTGCGCCTCGGGGGCACTATGCCGCGCTGGCTGATCCCGAGCGACGACCTGGCGGCGACCGACGAGCCCGCCATCGCGTACAGCGGCGCACCCTGTCTCCTGCCCGGCCAAGGCCTGGGCCAAGTCCCTACCGCACCTCCTGAATCGCAGGGCATGGACCGGGAGGTCACCGCAACCCTGGACCGCAAGGGCGGCGCGCAAGTCTCCGAAAAGATCTGCTTCCGTGGCCCCACGGCCCGCAGCCTCCGCGGCTGGCGACGTATGACCGAAGAAGAGATAGACAACGAGGTGCAAGGCATGGTCCGGGCCACCGACCAACGCGCCACCAACATCCATCACTCCGTCGGCGATGTCACCCGCAACAGCGCGTCCATGGACATCACGCTCGAGTACTACGTACCGGAATTTGCCGACGTGCGGCCAAGCCTGATCAGCATCCGTCCGCCGTGGCTGGAGTTCGATGCCCGTGAAGTCGGCCGTGAGCGGCGCGAGTTCGACCTGTTCTGGCCGGCGCCGCGCTCCGATTCGGTCAAGGTCCGCATCGTGTCTCCCACCGGCTACAGCATCTACTCCTGCCCGGAAGCGCGCGACTTCACCAGCTCCGTCGTCCAGATGAAGACCGAACAGCAGACCGCCGGCAACACGTCCTGCTTCACCATGCACTACACGCGCCCGGCCCTGTCCGGACCGCCGGAAAGCTACTTCGACCTCAAAAACTGCCTCGAATCCCGCGCCGACCTCGGCCGCCAGTACTGGGTGTGGAGAAAGTAGGCCGTTGGCTGGGCCGCGCGCCTCTCCGGCCCCCGTGCCCCGGCCAGTCCCTTGGCCGGCGTTCCTGGCCCGAGGGGTGTCCAGCAAGATGTCCACGTGCCAAGCCTGCTCAAACGGTTCACCCAACCGGAGTTGATGCATGCAGATGCGTCGGTTCAGCACCAATCCGATCATCCGTCCGGAAATGGACGCGGAGCTGGGGAGTAACATCAATGGCCCGTCATTGATTCGTGTCCCGGCCTGGGTGCCGAACCCCTTGGGCAAGTACTACCTCTACTTCGCCCACCACCAAGGCACACACATCCGTTTGGCGCTCGCGGATCGGCTCGAGGGGCCGTGGCGTCTGTACCACCCCGGCGTGCTGGGTCTCGCCGATTCATTCTTCGCCGCGCACATTGCCTCGCCCGACGTGCATGTGCTCAATGAAGCCCGCCAGATCCGCATGTACTACCACGGGTGCTGCCTGCCCACGCCGCCGCACCAGGCAACGCGCCTGGCCACCTCAGCGGACGGACTGAACTTCAACGCTCGCCCGGAGATACTCGGTTCCTCGTACTGGCGGGCCTTTCGGTGGCAGGAGGCCTGGTACACCCTCGAGATGCCGGGCACGCTCCGACGCTCGCACTCCGGAGTGACGGCGTTCGAGCAAGGGCCCCGCCTTTTCACACCTGACATGCGCCACGCTGCCGTGCTGCCGGCAGACGACACGCTCACCGTATTCTACTCGAACGCCAACGACTGCCCGGAACGTATTCTGTACGCGTCGATCCGGCTGGAGCCCGACTGGCACACGTGGCGGCCCACGCCGCCGACCACGCTGCTGCGGCCGGAAACCGATTACGAAGGTGCCGACTGCGCCATCGAACCGTCGCGGCGCGGCGCCGTTCACCATCGGGTGCATCAACTCCGTGACCCGTGTGTGTTCCAGGACGAGGGCAGAACGTACCTGCTCTACTCCGTCGCCGGGGAACACGGCATCGCCATCGGAGAGTTGACCGAGAACTGAAGCACGATCGGGATGCCCGTCGCGCGGTCGCACATCGTTCGCCCAAGGCCAACGGCACTTCAACAGTCAACCATTCTCGCCCCAACTCGGACAGCATTGAGTGTAACCATGCAGCAACGCCAACTTGGCCAGACAGGCTTGAGTGTCAGCTCGATCGGGCTCGGGTGCGTGACGTTCGGCCGCGAGATCGACCGGCGCACGTCGCTGGATATCCTGGACTACGCGGCCAGATCCGGCGTCAGCCTGCTCGACACGGCTGCCGCGTACGGCGACGGCGCATCCGAGGAGATCCTGGGTGAGTGGTTGGGCGGTTGCGGACTCCGCAACCGCCCAGTCGTCATGACCAAGGTCGCACCGCCGCTGACGCCCGAACACGTCGTTGCGTCCGTCGAGGCGAGCCGGCGGCGATTGCGCTTGAACTGCCTCGACGTACTCCTGCTGCACCAACCCGACCCGATAGCACCGATCGAGCCGACGCTCGAGGTCCTCAACCAACTCGTTCGCGACGGCAAGGTGCGCCACCTCGGGGGCAGCAATTTCAGCGCCGCGCAACTCCGGACCATTCTCGATATCCAGGCCCGGCGTGGCCTGGCACGCATGGCGGTGGTGCAGCCGATCTACAACCTGGTCCACCGCGAGATCGAGACCGACCTGCTGCCGCTCTGTTCGCAGGAGGGACTCGGCGTGGTCACTTACTCGCCATTGGGCGCCGGGTTCCTCACCGGCAAGTACACGCCTAACGGCGCCATCCCGCCCGGCACACGTTTCGACATCAAGCCCGGACACCAGAGCATCTACTTCAGCGAGAATGGGTTCCGCATCCTGACCGACCTGCGCTCCGAATCGGAACGCACCGGGACGCCGATGATCCGACTGGCGCTCGCGTGGGTCTTCCGTCAGCCCGGTATTGCCAGCGTGCTGGTCGGCGCCCGCACCCCTGCACACCTCGACCAGGCACTGGCCGCGGCGGAGATCCGGCGGTAGTATTCTGGAACTTCCCGTCCCCCCGTCTTGCGGGATGACTGTTCAGGTGTCAGGTTTCAGGTGTCACGGAAGAGCGCTCTGATGCTGGACTCCATCGTGTATTTTGCTGACACCTGAAACCTGACACTGACACCTGGGACCTCTCTTCTTGGCGGGGGACAGCCGAATGGACATCACACGCGACACCCGCAAGACGCAACCGCATGCCGACGCAACCGTCAGCCTCAAAGGACTGGTAACGGCGTTGCTGCTTGCTGCCAGTCACGGCCTGACCGCAGACTTCCCTGTCCCGGATACCGGCCCCGCCCCCCTGCTCTGGCAGGCGGAGGACGCGGTCCGCGTGGGGGTGTGGCAGCAGACCGACCACGCCTGGGCCGATCACGGTGCCTACGTCGCGCCCTCAGGCTGGACGCCCGAAGCAACGTCCAGCCTGCAGTTCGAGTTCGAACTCGAACGCCCGTGCACCCTGCAGTTCCTGCCCGTCTGGTGGCGGCACGGCGAGCAGAAGCCGGCACAGCGATTTCCGCACCCGCTGCCGCGCAGTGTCGGGCCTTCAGCCGTGGCTGCCGCGACCGGCTCGCTGTTCTTCACGGCGCCCGCTGCCGGACGAGTCGGCGTGCTCGATGTGACCACCAACCGTGTCTCGGCGCCCATCGAGACGGGCGGATATCCGCTCGATCTCGCGGCAACGCCTGGCGGCGGCACGGTCTACGTTGCAGACCCGGCGCAGAACAAGCTCCACGTCATTGATGCGGAGTCCCGACGCTGCGTCGGCAGCATCAACGTCAACGGCATGCCGTGGTCCGTCGATTGCGCTGAGGGACGCGTGTTCGCCGCGTGCCTGCGGGACAAGTGCCTGGCCGTCGTGGACCCGGCCGCCGGGACGGAAACACAACGGATCCCGCTCGGCGCGCCAGGCTTGCGCGTGCGGCGGCAGGGCACATCCCTGATCGTGACTCGCGCCGCACTGGTGCTCAAGACGGGCTCACTCGAAGAGGAACCCCCTGACCGATTCGACTACTTCACTCCGGGCCGAACCGTAGCCGGCTGGCCGAACCCGATCCCGACCGAAAACGCCGAACGCCAACCCTCCAAGACGTTCGACGCTCCGACGCCGCACGGCATTCGTGCCAGGGCCAGCAAGAAGTCGCTCGACGTGCGAGAGGTGACGGAGTCGGCGACTCCCGCTACACCGCCGACACCATTGCAACCGACTCCGGGCCCCGTTGCCCTGGACGAACTCGGCGTAACGCTGGTGTTCGCAGCGCCGCTGGCCGGACGGCTGGGCTTCCTGAACATGGAGACCGAGACCCTTGACGGACAGCTCGATGTCGGCGGCTATCCCGTCGACTTGATCACCGACCCGGAGCGCGGCCGCGTCTACGTGGCGGATGCGGCCGGCAACCAGGTACTGGTGGTCGACGTCGAAAACCGCAAAGTCACGGGCGCCGTCGCGACTCCGGAGCTGCCCGTGTATCTCGCCTTGCATGATGGCCTGCTCTACGTGGCCTGCCGCCGTGGCAAGTGCTTGGCGGTGCTCGACGTGGTGGCACAGCGTCAGATGCGGTCAGTACCGCTGCCAGACGAACCGCTCGAGGTTCACGTCGTACGGCTCTACCCCGAATCCACATTCTTTGCCGCCGGACGCTGGCCTTGGACCTACTACTTACCGCCGGACAGTGAAGCGCCCTACCGCGTGCTGGTCAGGATGGCACCACAACTTGCCGTGGATCCACGCACCCTGGAGGTCTCAGCCGCCGCCGTGTCGTCCGGCCCTGACCCGCACCTGGAAGCCACCGTCATCGTGCCGGTCACGTCGCGCAACGTTGCCGAGCCGGACGCTGGCCTCGTGGCACGCTGGGGAACCTGGCAAGACCGCGACGCGGCGGCGGCTTGCCGGGAACAGACCGGCTCAATCGGAACGGGCGCAGCAACCGCCGTCACCGTGGTGGACGACCCGTTCTTCGGACCGACTCCCGCGTTCGACGGGCGCCGTGCCAAGGCCGAGTGGCCGCACTCGCCCGCACTGATGCCCGAGAGCGGGTTCACGGTCGATGCCTGGATCAAATGGGACGGTCCCGGCAGTTCGAACCCGGAAGGTCGGCCGGACCCGTCCTCGTGCGTGATCGCCAAGCGTGGTCCGAACGCAGGCTACATGCTCATGGTCCGCAACGACGGCGTGGTTTTCCTTAACCTCAACGGTGTGAACGAGCAGAAAGACACCGATCGTGGTTACGTCTACTCCAAGGCCCGGGTCCCGCGCGGACGCTGGGCCCACGTGGCCGGCGTCTATGACCCCGCCGGGCCGAAATTCGGCGTGTTCGTTGACGGCGTCGCCGAAACTTCAACACCGCCGCAACCCCTGCATCCGTCCACGACTCCGCTCGGAATCGGGTCGCAACCGGGCTGCTACTGGTTCAAGGGCCAGATCGCGCAGGCACGACTGTGGTCAAGGGCGCTTGGCGCCAGTGAGGTCGCCGCACTGTACGAGGCCCGCGTGCCCGAGAAAACGCTGAGCTTCCATGCGGAGGACAATTCGAGCGTGCTCTGCCGCACCGACGGAAGCTGGCTCGATGTCGGCAGCGTCTGCGACCCGCAACTCGATCCGAACAGCGCCCAACTCGGCCCCAACGACGCCCCGGGGACGGTGACCTTCGCCATGGACGATGGCCCGCCACACGACTGGAGCCGCGACCTGTGGCTCACCCCCGACAACGAACTGTTCCTGGTTGCCGGCACCGACGAGTTCCGGCGCTGGAACGCCGTGCCGTTCCGGTTGGAAGCCGGGCGGCACCGACTGAGCGTGCAGGCGCACAGCCGCTACGCCTGCCTGGACGCGATCGCCGTGATCCCGACACTCGACGGGCGGCTGGAGGTCCAACTCCTGCCCGAACCGCGCGACCGGCATACCGCCGTGCCACTCCCCTCCTATCATGGCGTGTTCTACGATCAGGAACCGGTACAATTCACCGTGGAACTGCGGAACACTTCGCAAACGCCCATGCTCACCAACGGCGGTTGCGAAGTCCGCAACTTCCTCGGCGAGACCGTCTTCAGCGAGAAGCTCACGATTAACCTGGCCCCTGGCGGCGAGCATCATTCCACGCTGGCGCCCGTTCTTAACGAGTGGGGCGTATTCAGCCTGCGCGTCACCATGGCGTCCGAACACGGTACCCTCGAGCGGCAGTGCGTATTCCTGCGTCTGCCGAAGCTCGAGCACCCGCGCCTGCTCTGGCGGGCCGACGAGGAGGCCGCCATACGCGCGCGCGTCGCCGCACACCCGCGGTTGTTCGAGCGCTACGCGCAGTGGCTGCTCCGCAACCATGAGGCCGAAGATTTCCTGCCGTCAACCCTGCTGGCACGGTATCCGTCCGAGTCGCCGTACTTCGATATCCTCGGCAAGTGGCGGGTGATCGGGTGCAGCTTTGCCCTCACCTTTCTCAACGACACGCCCGGGGTGGAACGGCTGACCGGCAGTGTCCTGCGCCTCTTGGAGAAGGGGCGAGCCGACCAGCACACCTTCGTGCACAACTGGCTGCGCGGGGCGCTGCCGTTCCTCTACGACACGGCGGTGGCGCGGACCCCGGAACTGCGCGCGCAGGTCGAAACGCTGTACCCCAATGCGTGGGAGGACCTCGATCGGCGCGAAGAGAACTTGCTGGCGCTGCGCGAACCGCTCACGCCCGGAATGCGGGCGAGCCTGTTCCAGCAGGCCACGTGGCTGATGAACGTGGACCGCTACTTCATGGCGCACGCCGGCGCGCACGGCGGCGACTACTATCAGAGCATGCACAGTTTCTGCATCTGCCCCATCTTCGGCACACTTGGGGCACACACGCTGTATCGCAACGTGTTCGGCATGCCGCGCCTCTTCGAACGGCCGCATTTCCAAGGCTGGTTCACGCACTACCGATACGCCGCGCCGCCGTTTGGGGAAAACCCCTGCTGTGTCAAGGGCACGGTCACGTCCGGAGGACCGCATACCGGCAGGGATCAGGTCATGGTCTCCACCATGATCCGAGCCGTCTCCGGCCTAGCGCGACACCCGCTCGAGAAGCACCTTGACGACTGGGACCAAACGCTAACGGCCCTCGACGGCGCGTCGACACTGACAGATGCCGAGGTCGACAAGCTTTTCGACGGAGCCGGAGTCTGCTTGCCACTGTATCTGGCGTGGGGTTGGTACGAGCCCCTTGCCCCTGCGGTGCCGTTCGTGGCGCTTCCACCCGCGGCGCTGTTCGACGGCGAAGGACACGTCTCCATGCGCGGTTCATGGGCGAACGACGCGACTCACCTGCTGTTCGTGTGCGGGGCCCGCGACTGCTCGCCGCGCTTCCAACCCGGACACCTGCGCCTCTCGCGAGGCGACGACACACTGCTCGCCGCGCCGTCAGCCCGACGCGGCGATCATGGCCAGCCTGTGCCGACGTGGGGCAACACTGTCGTCGTGGGCGATGACTGGATGCCGTGGTGGATGCGTGCCGTCGGGCATCCGCGCGGCATGACCGAGCGACGCGTGGTCAATCGGTACGCGCCGGAAGTCAAAGTCTACGAACAACGCAACCGTGCGTTCACCACGGGACGCATTCCTGCTGAGGTGAAGGACCAGCGGTACTACACTCTGTCCTTCCACGAGCATGTCCAGAATCCGTATGTCAGAGAGGCAGATATTGTTGCTTACGAAACGCATCCGGCGTTCGACTACGCCGCCGGCGACATGACCAACGCCTGGCCGTGCGCCGACGTCGCGGAGGCCGGCCGCCAGGTCGTGTTCCTGCGGCCAGACACCGTCGTGGTCTACGACCGGATGACGTGCCCTGGGCCGACGCGGCCGGTGCGCTGGTTGGCGGCGACCGTCGGCAAACTCCAGGCGGAAGGGAAGGCGTTCCGGGTCGAATCCGGCAAGTCCGCACTTTCTGCGCGCGTCCTGCTGCCGCCCGACGCACAGACATCCGCCGGCAACGTGCGTGATTTTGGCGAGTCGCTCAGCATGCCCGTGGTCATCATCACCCAGGAACCGGCACACGGGAGTGCGGAGTACCTGGTCGTGCTCCGAACGGGCGCCGCGGCTGACCAAATTCCGCTGGACGTGCAGGCGTTGCCCGGTGCGAATGCCGATGAGACCGGAGTTCGCATCGCCCTGA
This sequence comes from Lentisphaerae bacterium RIFOXYA12_64_32, assembly GCA_001803235.1. Lineage (GTDB taxonomy): Bacteria > Verrucomicrobiota > Lentisphaeria > Oligosphaerales > YB12-FULL-65-16 > YB12-FULL-65-16. The sequence goes on along the minus strand of MHBL01000374.1, from coordinate 24,822 downwards.
CCGACGGCACCGCCGAACTGTTCTTCCACCGCACCGGCCCGCCGGGCGGTCGCCTGGCCCTGTCGAGTGCCGGCACGACAACACAGCACGATTTGGGGCAGTGCCCCGACGATAGCTACCGACACTGGGAGAAAGACCCACGATATAGCAAGTGGCTCCAGGCAGACGAGTTCCGTTTCCTTCACGCCAAACCGTGAGGGATGTCAACAGGGCCGGCGCGCAAGCGTCGGAGTCACTCGACCGGACTGGGGTTTTCTGCGGCGACCATTCTGCTCGTGCGACGGCATCAGTTGCTCTTCAAGGCGCCGCCCAGGCCCCCAAACGGCAGCCAATACTTCACCGGTCCGCCGAACCCCCGAAACAGGCGGTGCTGACGCCTGAAACCTGACACCTGAAACCTCGGGGTTGAACTCACGGCTTGGCGCCACCACTGTCCGGCGTGGCTCGCACGTCGAGACAGAGCATTCGCTTCCAGTCCCGCAGCAGCAACCGCCCGTTGACCAAGGCCATGGGGCCCCAGGCATCGCGGCCATCGAGCACCTTTGCTTGTGCCAGGGGGTGATACCCGTCCACACGGGCCTCCGCCAACGTCAGAACGCCATCGTCGTTCAACACGAAGATCTTTCCATCCGCGATCAGGAACGGTCCGAGCCCGAAACGCACCTCGGTGCCGCTGGTCCATGCCACCCGGCCCTCCGGCGTCAGACACACCAGCTCACGCCGGTGTTCGCCGGCATCGTTCGGCAATACGCTGAACAAGTGCTCGCGGTAGAAGATCGGCGTCTGCTGCTCGCAACCGAACACTTCTTTTGAAAGCCGCCATACGGGTTCAACGGTGTACGTGTTCCCGCTCTGCGCCACCCGCAGCATCATACTGCCGGCCCCGTAGCCAGCGGTCACAAAGACGTGATCCTCGCCGACCGCCACCGGTGACGGGGCGACCACGGGGATACTCCAGTCTGACGTTTCCCACAGGAGTTCGCCCCGGTCCGGTCCGTCCGCCGCCACCGCGATCACGCCGCCGATGGCGCAGTACACGTACATTCGTCGTCCACACAACGTCAGCGGCATGACCGACGCGTGCGACATCTGCCAACCGCGCGGGTTCGGGGTCTGCCAGGCCACCTGCCCGGTCTGGCAGTCCACGCCGATCAACAGCGCCGTGCCCCCCGGCGCCAGAACCGCGATACCGTCATCGATCAGCGGGCACTGACCGGTGTACCATAGCGGCACTTTGGCGCCGAAATCCGCCACCAGATCGATGCCCCAACCGAACGCACCAGTCTCCGCATCGACGCAGAGCGCATGGCACTTCGGGCCAACGGTCACCACATACCGGTCCGAGACCGCCGGCACCGTACGCGACATGCCATGGTTGCGCTTGATCCGCACGTGGTACCACCGCCGCCAGATTTCGCGCCCGTCGTCGAGGGAAAGACAGCGCAGGACGTCCGCCCGCACCGCTTCGTCGTAGTCCAGCACATACACACGACCGCTCCGCACCGCTGGACCGGCGTGCCCTTCCCCCAACGCCAATGACCACACCACAGGCGGGCCGGCCTCCGGCCAACGCTCGGCCAGAGGCTCCGTCTCGCGGCAGATGTTCTCACTGCTCTCGCCGCGAAAACGCGACCACATGCCCGTGAGTGAAGACGGCATGCCGTCCGACTTCTGGAATACACCACGAATATCTGTCCGCGCGGGTGCGCCTCCCGCAGCCCCATCCGCCGAACGCTCCGCTTCCTCGCGGGTCGGGAGGCGCTCAGCGAGTTCGACCGGCGCCTCAGCGCGCAGCCACCACACCAAGCACAGCACGCCCGTGAGGGCCGCGACGCCAACAACGGCGGTTTCAATGAGCGTGTCTTTCACAGCTTGCTTCACAACCTGCCCAATCCGGCCCCTTGGCCTGCAACACCTCAAATGGCCACAACGCCGCAAAAGTACCAACCTGTGCGGGTAAATTCGGCCACGGCATCGTTCGTTCGTAGTGGTGTCGCAGTCCCGGCGGTTGTCCGCCGGGCAAGACACCATCCCCATGCCATGCCACCGCAACGCGCCGGATGGGCTCTTGGCGCTCCACTCCGTTCCGCGCCCTGCGAGCCCACTACGAACAGGCGCATCCTGACGCCCATGGCTGGTTCTCTTCTCTCTCAGGATTTGCCCGCACAGGTCGAAAAAGTACAGCCCGATCGGTGTCGGCGCCATCCCTCGACTATCCGTTTCGTGTTGCGTCAGTCGCGGGTGGAGATTAAGGTCGAAGGTTGGCCGGGGCTGGCGCCTAAAGTGGTCGGAGCGGCTCGCTCCGACAACCGCGGGAGCGAGCCGCTCCCGCCACTCTGGCCAGTCACCCCCAAACCTGCACCCGCGACTGACGCAGCACGCGGGGAGAGGCCTGGTCCGCTTGCAGGTAACGCGCAACCCCTCCATATTCCCGGTGAGAACGGAGAGGCCAGGTTCATGAGTCGGGTCACCATCAACGTCACCTTCCCGGAAGCGCTCCTCGCGGAGATCGACGCGGCGGCAAGACGCGAGTCGCGCAGCAGGTCCGAACTGCTCCGGGCCGCGGCGCGCCTGTACGTGGAGCGCCAGCAGCGGTGGCAGGACGTGTTCCGGTTGGGCGACCGGATCAGGCGGGAGCGCGGCCTCACCGAGGATGATGTCCAGCAGGAGATCGATGCGGTGCGGCGCGGCCGCCGCTGACGGGGGGAAACCAGGGATGGAGCCAAGCGCGTGCCTCGTCGTCGCCAACGCCATACTCGCGCCGCCACTCTTCGGGGACAGCAGGGGCAGTGTTCTGCTGTTCATTCCGGTCGTGCTCATCGAGGCACTCTTCGTGGGCGCGTTCGTGGCTCGCCAGTGGCGTGGCGCGCTTCGTCTCTCGGCGATAGCGAACACACTGTCCCTACTCGTTGGGCTTTCCTTTGTGTCGATCCTCCCCCAAGTGCCCCCAAGGGAAGGGGGTGGCTTCTTCATTCTCGTCGGTGCCTGTTTCCTGGTAACGTTCCTGATCGAGTGCGAATACGTCCGGCGGGCCGCGACCGGGGCGAACCCGCTGGTGGTCCTTGCGACGACGGCCGGTATGAACACGGCCTCCTACGCATTCCTGGTCGCCCTGGCAGTGGCGTTGACTCCGTCCGTGAACAGGTACGAGGCGGCTCGTCGGGCGGCCTGTGCCTCGAACCTGAAGACATTCGGGATGATCCTGTTCCGTTACGCCGACGACAACGCCGGTCAGTTCCCGCCGTATCTCTACCAGCTACGTTATTCCGGTCTGGAGGGCCTCCTTACCTGTCCCAGCATTGCCACTGTGGTTCCCGATGTCACTTCGAGCCGGGCCGACTTCCGGACCGACTACGTCTACGAGTCGCCGGGCAAGCTGGCCGACCCGCGCCAGGCCGCGGCCATCCCGATCGCCTGGGACAAGCCGGAGAACCACAAGGTGTTTGGGAACGTGCTGTTTGCCGACGGGCACGTGAAGGGGTTTGCCGGCAAGGACTGGCTGGCCAAGGCACGGCCGGCGAAGTGAGGCGGCGTGCGTAGGCCCCGCGTTGGTCTCGGCCGCGCGCCATCCGGACCGCGTGAACGCGGAACTACGAGCCTTGAACGCCCGCCGCGTCTTACTCGATCAGCCGCACGGTGGGCGGGTTGGCGAGGCGGTCGCTGTCCACCTTGCCGAATGCGCCGCCCGGCTGGCCGCCGGCGTGGATGACGTAGCTCATGCGTGCGCCGGCCAGGTCACCGCCGTTCAGGCCGATGCCGCCCCACGCCGAACCGGCGTCCCAGTACGTCGTGCCGCTGAACTTGCCCAGCGCCACGCAGGAGTGCGCCCAGTCGGGGGCATAAACCACGTAGTACTTCGGGTCCGGGCACTTGCCGGACACGCTTTCTGCGTCGCCCTTGCCGTCCACCTTCGCTTTGTTGCCGGCGCTGTCCTCGAACGTGCCCTCCGCGGCGTAGTAGGCGCGGCTGATGTTGCCGTAGGTCTTGTCCGCCGTGAACAGCAGGTCGAACCGGTTTGGGTAGAACGTGTACGTCTTCTCGTAGGTCAGGTCGCCGCGGAGCTTCTTGCGCACCTTCACCGCGGCGCGGACCGGGCCGTTGCTCAGCACGTCCACGCCCAGTACCTGTGCTTCTTCCTCCGTGGTCCACCCGGTCTGTTTCGAAGAATAGACGAGTGAGGCCAGGAACCGCTTGCCCGGTCCGGTCCCCGCCTTGGCGCTGACGTCCGTCACGCACCCGTCCTTGATCGTCGCGGTGTAGGTCTCGGTGGTGACCGCCTGGTTCGTCGCATCCCAGACCTGACCGGGAGTAGCCGTCTTCTGGCCGTTCGCGGTGACGTCGAAGAGGAGGGTGTACGGCCGCGTCACCCCGGCCGCCAGCTTGCCCGGAATGAGCCAGGCGACCTCGCCCGTCGCGTTCTTCTTCGCGTCGAAGTTCGCCGCCTTGTCGAACTGGCACGGCAGCGTGGCGCCCGGCGTGCCGTCCGCCTTGCGTTCGCAGACGCGGATCGAGTTCGGGTCGAGCGCGCCCGAGCCGCCCTGGCGCTTGAGCAGGCTGCCGAGGTCGAGGGCGAGCGCAACCGGCACATCCTCCTGCTCGATCGGTCCGTTGACCACCTCGGCGCGGACCTGGAAGCGCCAGCGCGCCCAGTCCGGCGCAATGACGATCTGCTTCTCGGCGACGTTGTCCTGTTCGATCAGTTCCGCCAGGCGGTTCTCGGGGTCGACCACCACGATGAGTTTGCGGGCGCCGTCCAGGTTCGCTGTGTCGATGACCCATGTCACCTTCTCGGTGTGGCCCGGCTTCACCGTGACCGTTTCGGTGCGCACCAGGTTCTCGGGCGTCTGCGTGCCGAGATAGAGGCTGACCGGCGTCTTCTTCGCTTTCTCGTGGCCGCTGTTGGCGATCGACGCGGCGACCGTGAGCTTGTCGCCCTGGCGTGGGTTGTCGGGCGTGACGCTGACGTCGGCCGCCGTGACGCTGGGATTCGGCAGATCGAACTTCCCGCCACAGACCAGTTCGAACACGCCGGTCTGCGGCAGGTCGATGGCGCCCTTCTCCTTCACATCGGCGCTGAGCTCACGGAGCCGTGCACCGTTGTCGTCGAGCAGGAACAGGTGGCTGGACTTGGCATCCCACTTGTCGACGAGCTGCGCGGGGCGGATGGACACCGGGCCGCCCTCGCGGTTGCGCGTAATCTGCAGCTTCTGCTTCTCGATCGTCCGCACGGTGATCGGCGCCGGGGTTACGACCGGTCCGAAGTCGTGCGCCACTCCGGCCGGATCACAGAAGAAGAAGTCCGGGGTCTTGATGTACGTCACGGTCCGGTCGCCGGTGCGGATGCGGTACTGCAGCACGGTCGGGCCCTTGGCGAAGAACCCGAGCGGCGCCAGCGTGTAGGTCGTGTCGCCGTCCTTCAGGTCATAGGTCTTCTGCTCGTCGAAATTCACGACCACCAGGGTGCCGCCGCTGAACGTGGTCTTCTGGACTGTGCGGTCGTCCGTGAGCCACTCGTGCGTCAGCAGCTCTTCCAGCCCGGTCTGCTCGTGCAGCTTGCAGGTGTTGCGGTAGCTCTCGAGCAGTCGCTCGCGCAGCACCGGATCGCTCCAGCGGAAGCTGTACGGCTGTGCGACCCAGTACAGGGGCGGGTCGGAGTAGAGCATGTCGAAGAGGTCCTGCTTGTACGAGATCTCCGGCGCCGCGGGCCAGAGGTGGCCGGTGCTGTCGCCCCAGTACCAATACGAGACAACGCAGTCATTGAACACCAGTTCCCAGTACGGAACGCGGTAGTAGTGGCCGATGCCGTACTTGAGGTAGTCCGTGCCGATCTCCTCGCGCGTCTTGGGCAGGTCCATGCCGACGTGCCCGGCCGGCCATGAGTAGAAGCCGCCGCTTTTCATCCCCTCCCAGTAGTCGTAGTGCGGCACGCCCCACCAACGGCCATGCTCGCCGCCCAGCACCAGGCCGAGGTCGTCGGCGACGTAGCGCGCCAGCGCCTGCCGGTTCGCCACGTCCTTGGCGCGGTCGCCGCCGTGGTTCGGGTCGTAGCACTCGACAATGCCGCAGGCGGTCGTGACATCGAGGAATCGGGCGTTGCGCGGGTCCTTCTCCTGCGCGACCGGGATCCACTTCTGCGCCACCGGCTCGAACAGCGCCGTGCAGCGTTTCTGGAACTGCTCGACGATCAGGGGCTTGCCGGTCGCTGGATCGAGCTCGGTCTTGCCGGTTTTCGGGTCCGTCCGATGCACGGGCCAGCCCAGCATGCGCTTGCCGTCCGCGAGCAACGGTGCGTCCTCAAGCTTGAAGTCGCCGTACGCGCCCGACTTGCCGATCATCGTGTCCTCGTAATTGTCGTACACGCTGACCAGGTACCCCAGGGCCTTGATCTCCTCGACCGCCTTGACGCCACCGCCGCAGTTGATCAGCATGCGGTCGATCCCCGCCGCCTTGGCCTGGCGCGCGAAGTGCACGCCGTCGGCGCCCCAGACATCCGGCGCGCCCAGGATCTTCGCGATGTCCGGGCGGCGTTTCATCTTCTGGCGCAGCGTCGTGAGGAAGCCGTGCTCCTTGGCGTAGGCGCGGTATGCCTTGGCCGTCGCCACGTAGCCGCCCGTAGCCGAGAAGCGGTACAGCGCTTTCCGCGTGTAGCTCCACTTGCCCATGGACGGCGACCACACCGGGCCGGCTGCCAGCGGCGACGGCTTGGCAGAGGACGTGGCGACTAGCTCGATGCGCGTGTCGTAGGGGGTGTCGAAGATGCAGGCGTAGCCCCAGCCGTTCTGGAGATTGGCGACGCCGAAGAAGGCCATGTCGCTGCCCCACGACATGCGGGGCATGTCCCCGGTGACCATGGGCAGGAGCAGCCCGTCGGCGTACGGCGCCAGCGCGAGCCAGGTCTCCGCGCCGGACTCCGGCATCAGCGGCAGCGGGTACTTCACGCCGCCGCTCCACGGTCCGCCGCCCAGCTCGGTCTCGTTCACGCCCGCAATCTCGACCTGCAGCTCGGCCGCGCCCTTGGGCAGCAGCAGCGTCACGGTCGCCGGCATGCGCGGGCCCTTGCGCACGTCCAGGTCGGTCTCGAACCGCAGCCCGGGGTGTGGTTTACTGACGGCACTCACGTTCCGGATGGCGACCCGGCTCGCCTCCTCGGCCTGGCGCAGAGCCTCCGCGGACACGTTCCCCGCCGCGTCCGCCAGCACCGCGTCGGCGAACGTCTCAGGCTTGGAATGCACCCAGCTCTTGGGGTAGTAGATCTGGCCTTCGCGGCTGCCGGTCGCGTCGGCGTCATTGATGCCGATCGCTACGGCCACGCGCCGACCCTCGGCCGGCGGCGTGCCCAGTTCCGGCACCGCCGCAAGGGGAATAGCCGCCTCGACCATGTAACCGCCCGCCTCCGTCTTCATCACGACCTGGGCGCCGGCCACTTCCTTGCCGTTGATGGCCACCAGCGATTTCTGCGGATTCAGCACCAGCCCGCCTTGAGTCGCACCGACCCAGAACTCGATCGAGTCGCGCTCCCACCACTTCAGCAGCTCCTCGTCCGCCTTGGCCGTGTCGCGGCAGGTCAGTGTGTCGTCCGTCACCTTGGCGGCCAGGTACAGGTTCTTTTCGTCCCACAAGAACTGAACGGACGCAGTCAGGTCCGCCGCGCCACCATCGACCTTGCCTTCGGTGACCATGTCGGGAGTGACGGCCAACACTGGGACGTTCGCCCACTCAGCCAGGCTCCCGTCGACGGTGACCGGCGCGGCGGCCCGCCGCAGCTTCAGAATGTCGGTCGGCTTGGCGGCGCGCAGCTTGGCCGACTCGGAGAACTGGACCCACCGCACCTTGGCGCGCTTGTCCAGGATGCTGAACATGCCCGTCTGCTCATCGAGCGTGACGGCGAGGTTCTCGTTCTCGAGCTGCCGCATCACGCCGGCGGGCTGCGCCAGGACGCCCTGACACCAGACCAAACCCGCCACGAGGACCGAACACAGACCGGCAGGGTGCATAGTACGCATCGTGTGACCCCTTCTTCTCTCTACCAAAGTTCAACGCGGAGTGCGTCATATTAACCGGTGGAGCGGCGATATGCAACCGCGACCGGGAATGGGAAGTGAAGCGTCAGTGCCCCCGGGCGGATGCGCCCGATCATGTGTGGGCGTGCTCCCGCATGCCGGACCGAGCCGGTCCGGCCACGTTGGGCGTGGTTGCGCATTTGAGGTGGCTAAATCGACGCGCCCTTCAGGCGGAACTCACGGCGATCACCGAAACGCCGTTCTTCCACCGCTATTCGCGGGTCCGCGCCGAAGAGCGGGAAATCCTCGTGCATTTTGACGCCGTCCCGGAACACGTTCTTGCTCCCGTCACGGCGGCCGAACGGAACGACTTCGTGGCCCGACTGCGCCGGACCCTCGCGGACACCAGCTTCCCTGTGACCGGCAGTGCGACGTAGAACATCTCCCCCCTCCCCACACCTTCCCTTGCGCCCGTTGTAGCGGGAAAGTCCAGAAGTTCGACGCCTTCCTGCGGGAACCGCACCGCACCCGGGGTGTATACTCCCTTCACGTAGCAAATCTGTCTTCACCGAACACTGAACACCGAACACTGGCCCCCCTCGGGCAGGAGCAATCCATGAAGGCTGTAAAGACCGTACGTTTGGCGGAACGTCAGGCAACGATTCTGTGGCAGGGCGACGTGGTGGTGCTGGGTGCGGGGCTGGCGGGGTTGACCGCGGCGCTTGAGGCGGCGCGCGCCGGCCGCAAGACCTGCTTGGTCGAATCGGGCCCGGTCCTGGGCCGCGAACTCAGCCGGTTGTGGCAGACGGAGCTGCCGGATGTCGAGCTCTGCCGGCAACTGCGGGCGCTGTCCGCCGCGCAGGGCGTCCCGGCCGGGGCGCGGGCGGACGTGTTCGTGGGCACGCTGGCATTTGACCGCCTCGTGGCCGAGGCGGGTATCGAGGCGCTGGTGCGCGTGATTGCGACGCGGCCGGTGACGGATGCCGCCGGCAAGCTCATCGGCGTCGAAGTGGTGGGCAAGAGCGGGCGCCAGCTCGTTCAGGCGCCGCGGGTCATCGATGCCACGCCGGAACGGCGCTTCTCACGGCGCGTGGCGGGTGCCAAGGCCCCGACCGCCAAGGGTGCCGTGCGCCGGTTTTACGTTCACGGTGTCGATGTGCCGGCGGGCGGTGCGGAGTTCGCAGTCCCCGCGAAGCTCGGCGTGCGTGGCAACACGGTACGGTTCGCGCCGGCCGCGTGGGCCAAGGAAGCGCTCGGCACGCTGGCCATGGCGGTCAAAGCCAAGCGCCAGGCGCCGGCCGACGTGCTGGCCGATTCGTTGCAGGTCATTCTGGGCGTGGCGGCGCACCTGCGGGCCAACGTGACGGACTTCGCCGGCGCCACGCTGGTCGACGTCGCGGCGGAGTGCGAATTTGAGTTCATGGCCGACACTGCGGACTTCGCAGCCCTGGCCGGCACCGGACTGGTGCCGTTGCCGCAGGACGCCGCACTGGCGGCCGAACTCGGTGCGGTCGGGGGCTCTGTTGCTAACGCCCTTAACTCAAAAGTGTTGCAGCCGCTGCCGGCGTGTACGGCCGGGGATTGCGGCCGGGCGTGTGTGCTGGCCAGTTCGGAACTGTCCGCGGCGCGTGAGTGGGACCTCCCGGCCGCGACGCTCCCGAAGGCCTCGGCCACGCTGCACGAGACCTGCGACGTCGTGGTCGCCGGGTACGGCACGGGCGGCGTGATGGCCGCGCTGACCGCCGCGGAGGAAGGCATGCGTGTGGCGGTGCTCGACCCGGCACTCGAACCGGGCGGCATCTGCACCGCCGGCAAGATCCACAGCTACTACCACGGCGTACACGCCGGGATCCAGAACCGCATCGACGAGGCCACCAAGGCTGCCGCCGCGCCCATCGCACCCGCTGTGGCCGGCTATCACCCGCTGGCCAAGTCAAGCGCGCTGATGCAGGCCCTGGCCAAGGAAAAGGTCCAGCGCTTCACGGGCCACTTCGTGTTCGGCGTCCTGAAAGAGGGCAGCCGCGTCACGGGCGTGATCTCGGCCGCCGAGGACGGCTACCACGTGTTCCCGTGCACCGTCGCGATCGACGGCACGGGCGACGGCGACCTGGCGGCGGCGGCGGGCGCGGAGTTCAGCTTTGGCCGCGTTGTGGACGGCTTCCCGCAGCCGTACAGCTACACCCCGACCCGCATTGCGAACGGCCGGCTCACGCACCACAACTTCGACGCCGGCTGGGTCGATCCCACCGATACGCTGGCCTACTCGCGGGCGCACTTCCTCGGCCGCAGCCGACTGTGGGGCGTGGGCCCGTTCTCCGACGCGAATCACTACCCGTCCCTGGCGCCGTTGCTGGGCCTTCGCGAGAGCCGGTTCATCCGCGGCTCGGTCGTGCTGACGTTCGACGATTTCATGCAGGGCCGGACCTGGCCGGACACCGTCTGCGCCTCGGTCGCGCACTACGACAACCACGCCATCGACTACGCGCAGGAGAGCGACTGGGGCCTGCAACACGTGGTCATGTTCGGGCTGTGGCAGCAGGTCTGCAAGGGCGACATCCCCTACCGCGCCCTGTACCCGATCGGCGTCGACGGCGTGCTCGTCGCCTGCCGCGCCCTGTCCGTGGACCACGACCTGCACCAGCTCGTGCGCATGCAGCCGGACATGCACCAGCTTGGCGAAGTCTGCGGCACGGCGGCCGCGCTGGCGGTCAAGAGCGGCAAGGCCCCGGCCGCCCTCGACGTGCAGGCCCTGCAGGCGCGGCTGAAGGAGCGCGGCATCCTGCCGCCGCAACCGGCCCAGGCGCTCTTTAACGTGCCGCAGACCGAGATGCTCGCCACCCTCGGTGCGGAAAAGAACAACGGCCTGGCCATGTGGCGCCTGACTCAACTGTCGGCCGACAAGGCCCCGGACTGGGACGCGCTCATCGCCGCCGAGCCGAAACCGGAGCGGCGCTTCGTGGCTGCCGTCACGGCGGCGGTGCGCGGCACCGGCACGACGGCGGTGCGCGGCGTGCTCGAGCAGGCGATCACGGAACGCTGGAACGACCCGAAGCTCGGGGTCAAGTCCCCGGCACGCTGCATCGTCGCCGTCCTGGCGTTGGCGGAGATCGCACCCGACGCGGCCCTGCCGCGCCTCGGCGAACTGCTGCAGGGCGAGATCAACCCCTTGGACGCCATGATGCTGTTCCGCGCCATCGGCGACATCCGCAGCCCCCAAGGCGCGGAGTTCATCCGTGACTACCTGAAACGGCATGCCGGCGACGAGATGGGTGTGCCGCTGTGGGGCGCCGGGCCCGGGTATCCGGCGTCGCTGCGGTTTCTCGTCGAGCTGTGCGCGGCGCGCATCCTGAACCTGCTCGGCGCGCCCGACGGCCGGGAGCTGGCCCGCAAGTACGCCCACGACGCCAACCTCCTGACCCGCCGCCACGCCCGCCGCCTCGCCGGCGCGTGAGGCGGAGGGGGTAATGCGCTGGGCCCCGCGCAAAGATCGAACGCCGGGCGCCGTCACCGTGATGCGTCAGCGCCCCTCGGGCGCAGACCGCCCGATCATATCAAGTGAGGTAATTGCAGAAGTAGTCAGAATTCAGAAGTCAGTAGCCAGAATGATTGAAAGACACGCTGGATTTGTGCTTGAATCCCATTCTGAATTCTGTCTCCTGACTCCTGGATTCCCGCAGAACGGGCGTTTTGCAATCACCTCAAGTTGTTACTCCTGCGTTTCCGTCTGAGTACCGCCTTTCAGGCGGAAGTGGCAGCGACGCTTCAGCGAGCGGGCGCATGGCGTTGCCATCCGCACACAGTGTCGACACGCCGGAACACGCGCCACAACGCGAACATCCCCTCCGCGAGTTTCCTGGTGTCAAGGGTTTCTCGCCTCGCAATATCTGGCGCATGATGGTATTCTGTCTCGCTTACTGTGAGAGGAATACAAATCTGCCACAGGCTTTGGCAGAAACTGGCGAGCTACCTCCAGCCCGCAATCACAGTGGCCACAGCCGCGCCAACGCATTGCCGCGAGGGGTGCTCGGGCCTTGAAGTCGCCTGAGCGTACCCGTATATTCGCTTGATGGCCTGCGGACAACGCTGGCAGACTCTGCGCGGGAGACGAAACCATGGAACTGCACGAACTCGTTGTCGAGATGAAGCAACTTGAGCGGCGTTTGACGCTGTTCGAGGAGAAGTACGGCGTGCTCAGCGAGGACTTCTACGCAGCCTTGGTTGCCGGCACGCTCACGCAGTACGACGAGTACGACGAGACCCGCGTCGATTTCAGTCGCTGGAAGGGCATCTACGAGACGTGGCTGCGCCGCAAGCAGAGCGACACCACGCAACTCAAGGAGCGGGAGTTCTCCAAGGCATTGCGGGTGCAGCCGGCTTACTGACGTATGGATTGTGCTCCCCTCAGCTCACTGTGCGACTACAGCCGGTTCGTGGTGGAGACTCAGCCGGACGACGTCGCGCCCACCCGCATCCAGCGTGCCGTAGTGTCGCGCTCGTCGACGACCTGCGCGGGGAAATCCACAGAGGGAGGAAGCGGTGCCGTGGGCGCCTGGATACGCCCGTTCGTAGTGGGCTCGCAGTGCGCGCAACGAAGTGGAGCGCCAAGAGCCCATCTGGCGTGTTGCGGCGGCGTGGCGCGGGGATGGTGTCTTGCCCGGCGGGCAACCGCCGGGACTGCGACACCACTACGAGCGGGGCTGCGACCGATGTCTGTCCGCATCAGGGCGTCATCCCGCGCGGTCGGACCTACCCGCACAGGTCGCGCGCTTTTCCGTCTGGGTGGCCTGCTGTCTCCGGCTCAGGTATCTGAGCGGTATGTCAGCAAACCGTCTTGGGTTCTCGGACGGAGGAAGACGTCCACGGACACGAGCACAGAGAGGGAGGCACCATGTCCATGCATCGCAGACTCGCAGGCTGGGCGGGGTTGGTTCTGGCTGGGGTTTTCGGCCTGAGCGCAGGCGCGGCCACCAAACTCGACGGCACCGCGTGGGTCATGGAGAACGACGCGCTCAACGTCAGCGTCGCCACGGACACGGGCCGGCTCAGTGTCCTGCACAAGACGACCGGACTGCTCTGGGCGCAGGAAGACCCGCGCGAGCGGCAGGCGGCGGAGAAGCCGGTGACCGTCCGGCGCTGCGCCACGCCGCCGGTCATTGACGGCGACGCGGCGGACTGGCCGAACAAGGACTGGATCTGGCTGCCCTGGGTCGGCGAGAACGGCGAGGCCAACCTCTCGGGTGGCGCGCAGGTCATGTGGGACGACCAGTTCCTGTACGTCCACGTCCGGATGCGCGACGACCAGGTTGCGTTCGGCGGTGAATCGACGGAGGGTTGGTGGGAGGCGGACTCGGTCGAACTCTGGATTGACAGCGTGCAGGTGGGACTGCACCTGTGCCCGGGCAAGGAAGCGGCCGTGGACTCCAAGGGCGTGCCGTTCAAGGATGCGCGCCTTGCGGTGAAGCTCATTCCTAGCGACAAGCTCCCCGGGTACGCCGTGGAACTGGCCATGCCGCTCGCGCATTTCCCGGTGCTCAGGGACCCGGTGACCGGGATCCGGTTCCACCTCGCCGTGGGCGAGAACGACGCGGACCCGAAGCCGGGCGAGCCGGTGCGGCGCAAGGCGCAGGGCTACTTTCCGTCCACATGGGTGCATTCGGTCCCCGCCACGTTCGCCGTGGCGGTGCTCGCGGACACGGACGGCACCGCGCCGCCGCTGACGCGCGACAACGACCGGACCATCGGTGTCGGCGACGGGGCCGTGGCCAACGTCCGGAAAGGTTCGTCCCGTAACGCCATCGCCTACGACCTGAGCGTGGCCCGCGGGCAGCCGCAGCCGCTGGCACTGGCCGTCGAGCTGAGCCTGCTCGGAGACGACCCAGTCCTCGACGTCCGCATCACCTGCACGACCGGCGACGCGACGCGGATCAAGACCTTCCAGCACCCCGCCGCATTGTTCCCGCCCGCGCCCGAGACCTATTTCATGGCCACGGCCAACGGCTGCGATGGCCGTTACGTACCGGTGGGTGACAAGCGGTTCCGCGCCAGCCGCCTGGCCACCTATGGCTACGACATGCCGTGGGTTGCGGTCACCGATGGGCGCCAGGGCATGGTCGCGATCACCATGACCCCGGCGGACTCGTTCATCCAGATGCAGTCGCGCTGTGGTGACGAGGCGCGACTCGGGTTCCCCGGGTTCGGCTGGCAGCCGAGCAAGGGCACGTTCGCTGTCGAACGCCTGGGGCGGCTCGTGTTCTACGACCAGGGCGGGCACGTCAAGGCCTGCAAGATCTACCGCGGGATCGCGCGCGAGCAGAAGCTGGTCCGGACCCTGACCGAAAAAGCCAAGGCCAACCCGGACGTGCACAAGCTCATGGGCGCGGTCGACTGGTGGGGCGGCAACGGTGTGGGGTTCGTGCGCGAGGCGGTCGCCGCGGGCATGACCCACGGCCTGGTCAACGGCCGCTGGTCACCCGAAGCCATGGCCGAAATGGTGCGCTTGGGCTGGCTCGTGGGCGAGTACGACAACTACGTCGACATCGACGACTCGCCGACCATTGACCGGGAAAAGGCGCCCGTCGCGGAACACGCGGTGGTCAAGGAGGACGGCGAGTTCATGACCGCCTGGATTTCGCGCGACAAGGACATGAACCCGACGCACACCTTCATGAAGCACTGCACCGCGAAACAGGTCGAGTGCGCCAAGGTCATCATTCCCGAGCTGCTGAAGACGCACCCGTACAATGCGCGGTTCCTCGACGTCACGCCCGCGGAGGGCCTGATCGAGTGCTACTCGACGGTGCACCCGACCACGCGCTCCTCGGACATCGCCAACCGCCAGGCGCTGTGCCGCTATGTCAGCGAGGAAGTCAACCTGGTCACGGGCGGCGAGCACGGCCGGTTCTGGTCCGCGCCGGTCCTGCACTACCACGAGGGCATGATGGGCGGCGGCTTCTACAGTTGGCCGGCCGGCTACCTGCGCGACCCGAAAGACCGCTCGGAGATCAGCCAGGAATACCTCGACTACGGCATCAACCCGGCGAACCGCGCGCCGCTGTACGAACTGGTCTTCCACGACTGCGTGGTCAACTACTGGTACTGGGGCGCCTGCAGCGACTACCTGCACCAGGTCGCGCCGGAACTGACCGACCGCAAGACGGCCATGAACATCCTCTACGGCACACCGCCCATGATGTGGGTCAACAACCACGGCCTGCGCTGGCAGGTCCCCGAGGAGCGCGAACTGATGCTGACCATCTACCGCAACGTCTGCAAGCTGCACGAGGTCATCGGCATGCAGGAGATGGTCGCGCACGTGTTCCTGTCGCCGGACCGTATGGTGCAGCAAACCGAGTTTGCCGACGGCACGGTCTGCACGGTGAACTTCGGGAAGACACCGTTCCAAGTCCGGTCGAAAGGACCGGATAACGATGCATCTATCGAGTTGCTCGAGAACGACTTCCACGTGCGTGGTCCGCACGTCGAGCAGTGGCGTGTGACCGCCGCGGACGGCGTGGCGCGGTCGACGTTCATCCGTACCGACACGTTCCTGTTCGCCGAGACCGGGCCGCAGCCGTTCGCCGCGGCGGGCGTGCGGGCCACCGGGCAGGCGACCGTGATCCTCGAGAGCCCGGACCGGGCCCGGATCGTCCTCGGCAAAGGCGCGACCCTGGAACTGGCGGTCGCCGACTGGCGTCCAGCCTGGAAGCGCGTGCCGCGTGTGCTTCTCGCGCTCGATGCCGAAGGCCGGCCCGAGGCGCGAGCTCCCGGTGCCGATGCTGAGTCTTTGACACGACGCGCGTCGGCCGACGCGAAGGCGACGTACCTGCTGCTCGCCGACCGTGAGGCGGAAGTGCCGGACGTGACCATTGCGAGCCTGACCCTGAGCGTTGGCGGCAAGCCCGTGAGCTCCGGCACAACCCTGGCCGCCACCGACGTGCTCGACATTGCCTGCGAAGTCCGCAACGCCGGCATGGCGGCGGCCAAGTCGTTCGACGTGGCGCTGCATCTGGACGGACCCGCCGGCCCGGAACTGCTGCGCAAGCACGTGCGCCGGCTCGGTGCGGGCGGTGCGCAGACCTTCAATGCGCCGTTGATCGCGGGCATGGCGGACGGGACGCGCCAGGTGGTCGCACAGGTGCTGTCCGAGAAGCCCGTGTCGCTGACCGGGCGCACCGAAGCGGCGGGCGTGTTCACGGGTCCGTGCACTTCGGAGGCGCTCCTCGCGCTCGGCGCCTATTCAATCGAGCCCCCTGCCGGCGACAGCGCCGGCATGCCGGTCGAAGTCCCGTTCTCGCTGGCGCGGCCGGATGGGCAGGCTGCGGACCCCGCCAACCTGCGCGTCCGGTTCGACAGCGGCACGGTTGTGCCCGCGCAGTTCGAGTCCGCGTCTGCCGGCACCACGGCCGGAACGCTCGTGTTCTGCCTGCCGCCGGACCTGAAGCCGGGCGTGGCCGCGACCGCGCAGGTCCTGGGCGTGGCAGCCGGCGACTACCGCGTGTTCCCGCATGCGAGCGGGTTCGACGTGGCCGCCGACGGCAGCCGGCTGCGCTTCGCAACGTACTCTGTGTCGCTCGCACAAGGCACGCTCTCCGACATCGCGGTGCGAACGCCGCAGGGCACGGAACAGACCGCGGCGGCGCAGATCATTGTCTCGGCCAAGGAAACCGGGTGGAGCAAGGAAGACGGCGCCGTCGAGGCACTCACGTGCCTGCAGCGCGGCCCGGTCCGCTGCGTGTTCGCCGCCACCAAGGTGCTGAAGAGCGCGCACCGCGTGACCCGGACCTGGTACTTCTATGCGGACCGGTTCGAGGTCGATTCCGCGGCGGAACCGAAGCTCGGAACGCTGACCCGCGCCTTCTACGCGCAGGACGCCACGGCCAGCAACGAGACCGGCAAGAGCGTACAGATGGATGGCGAGGGTGACGCCGAAGAGTTCGGGTTCAAAGGCACGCCGACGTGGTACGCGGTGTTCAACCCGCAGTTCCGCAACGCCTGCATCGCCCTGACCCCGCCGAGCGGCTTCACCTACTGGGATGGCGGCGCCCGGGGCCAGATCAGCCTGAACGCCGGCGCCGACGCGGTCGAGAAGCGCGTCTACATCTGGGGCCCGGGCGCGCCCGACGACACCTTCGCCAAGGCCGCTGCCCAGGCCTACGCGCAAGGCACGAAAGTCCTGCCGGCCGTGCCCCAGTGACGATGGATCCGCTGAAGGGCCCGGCGACGAAAGGCTCTTCTTGAAGGCTTACTCGAACGCGCGCGAGTTCGTGTTCCCCAACCCGCCGCATCCACCGCGCTGACAGTGGCTTCTGTGCGGGACACAGCGAGAAAGGTCAAGGGAAATGTCAGAAAAGGCGCCAGCCTACGAGATCACTCCCTCGGCGTGGGTTGAGAACCGGATCCTTCTGATCCGCGGCGAGAAGGTGATGCTCGATGCTGACCTGGCCACCCTTTACGGCGTGGAGACCCGACGGCTGAACGAGTAGGTGCGACGTAATCGGAGGCGCTTCCCCGAGGACTTCATGTTCCAGCTCACATGGACAGAGGCCGCCCAAGTCGCGTCCCAGATGTCGGGCCTTGCCGCGAAGGATGAACACGTCCGTCGGAGTTCAAGATCGCAATCTGCGACCTTGAAGCGTGGGCGGAATGTCAAGTACCGGCCGCTTGTCTTCACCGAACACGGCGCTCTTATGGCTGCCTCGATTCTGAACAGTCCGCGCGCCGTCGAGATGGCTGTCTTCGTGGTACGGGCATTCGTGCGCCTCGTGAAGGTGACGCCATGACCAGCAAGCAACGATGTCTGGCAGCCATTCGCGGGGAACCGGTCGACCGCGCACCGGTGTTTCCGCTGTTGATGTTCTTTGCGCAGCAGCGGCTGGGGATCACCTACCGCGAGTTCGTGACCAACGGCCGCGCCATGGCCGACGCGCAACTCCTGGTTCGCCAGCGCTTTCCCGTCGACGCCATCACCGCCTGCTCGGACGCGTTCCGGATCACTGCGGACCTCGGTGCGGAGATGGTCTTTCCTGACGACAAGCCGCCGTACGCCGCCCAGCCGCTGGTCCAGTCCGAAGCCGACCTGCGCAAGCTCGGCCGGCCCGACCCGACCGCGGCACGCTCGCGCATGGCGGATCGGGCGCGGTGCGTTCGGGGGATGGTGGAGGCTGCCGGCGACGACTGCCTCGTGCTCGGGTGGGTGGATATGCCGTTCGCGGAAGCGTGCTCCGTGTGCGGCGTCACCGAGTTCATGGTCATGCTGTGCGACGAACCGGCGCTCGCCCACAAGCTCCTCGATTTCCTGACCGAGATCGTCAGTGACTTTGCCAAGGTCCAGCTCGCGGCCGGGGCGCCCATGATCGGGGCGGGCGACGCGGCGGCATCGCTGGTCTCGCCGGACCAGTACCGCGAGTTTGCGCTGCCGTACGAGCGGCGCGTGGTCGAGGCCGTGCACCAGGCCGGCGGGCTGGTCAAGCTGCATATCTGCGGCAACACGTCGCACCTGCTTGAGGACATGGTGACGTGCGGCGCGGACCTGTTCAACGTCGACCACCTGGTCGACTTCGACCGCGCCTGTGCCGTCTACGGAGGCCAGCAACGCTGCTTCAAAGGCAACATCGATCCGGTGGCGGGTGTGCTGCAGGCGACGCCCGAGGCGTGTGAGCGGTTGTGCCTGAACCGCCTGCGCCGTGCCGCCGGCCGGCGCTACATGCTCAGCGCCGGCTGCGAAGTCCCCGGCGAAACCCCCGACGATGTCTTCCGCGCCTTCTGCGAGGCGCCGCAGAAGGTTGCCGGCACCGTGTGATCGCCGGGGCGCGCCCCCGCGCTGGCGCCGTGCCCAAGCCAGTGGCAACGGTCAATGACGCCCGCCACGCCGCCGGTCGTTCTCGTCTTTCTCTTTCCTGTTGCGCTTGTCGTTCTCAGAGTCCGGCGCCGTTGTCCCTGTTGCGGCGGGCTGCGGTGTGGCCTCCGCCGGCGCAGCCTCTGGCTGGGCGGCGGCGGCCGGGGTTGGTGCAGGAGCTGGTCTTGCAGCAGGCGCCGCGGGGGTCGGTGCCTGCCGCTCTGGAGTACGCCTTGATGCACCACCGGCGTCTGTCGGCTGCCGCTCGGCGGGACGGGACACCGGCACGGGTGCGGAAGCGGGTTTGTCGGTTACCCGGTCATGGCCATTCCGTTCAGGCGCGGGACTGCGGCGCTCGCTGGGTCGCGGCACGACGCGCGTCGCAGGCGTGGCGGGCGCCGGCGGCTGGATACCGGCCGGTTGTGGTGGAGGCGCCGGGATTTGGACCGGGACGACGGGCGCCGGCTGCGATGGCGCGGCCACTGGCCTGGCACGCTCCGGGACCCGGTTGGGCGACCCCGCTGGGCGTTCCGAACCGGGCCGTTGCTTGCCGTCCGCCGCCGTTGGCGCCGGGGCGGGACGGGCAGGCGCCGTTTCCTCGCGGTGCGGCCGGTGGTCCGTCTTCGGTGTCGCGCCCGGGCGTGGCTCAACCGTCGCAGTTGCCGGGGGCGGCACGGGTGCGGTGGCAGGTGCGCTGCCGACGGAACCGGATGAGTTGCCCGCGGAACCAGGGACTGCAGGCTGCGGCGACGGCCGCCGGTCGTCATGTGGCTTCGGGGCGGCCGAGCCCTGTTCCGGGCGGTCCTGCGCCTCGTGTTTGGGCCCTGCTTCCGGCTCGGACGGGCGCACCGGGCGGGCATCTGCGGGCCTCACTGCGTCGCCGGTTTGGGGCCTGGCGGGAATCGCGTCCGGCCGCGGCCCTGACGTCCCGGCGTCGGGGCGGCGCGACCGTTGCGTCTGCCACGACTCGCGCGCGGTGCGCACGTCCGGGTCCCGGTCACCGAATGTCCGCAGGTCCTGCCGCGCCTGGCGCGGGTCCTTGGACCAGGCGGCCACGCGGTTCTGGTACCGGTTGCCTTCCGCTTGGCGCAGGCGCTCCTGGGAGACGCGCACGGTCTCGGTAATCCGCCGCTGCTCCTGCTCATGGCGCAGGCGATCGTTTTCCGGCCGCACGTCCCGGTGCGTCCGTACGCGTGTGTCCAGATCGCGTTCCGTCATCCGCGCGACGTCGACGCGGAAATGGCTCTGGTACCAGCCCTGCCGGTAACTCGCGAGGTGGCTTGTGCCCTGCGCAAACCGGCCGTGATCGTCACGTGGACGGAAATGTCCGGGATGCGCATAGACGGCTGGGCGGTACACCCACGGATGGTGCGTGAAGAAGAAGGCCCGGTGCGTCACCCACCCGCCCCAGAAGAAGGGGTCCACGTCATCGACATGGAATGTGTACGCCACGACCCGGTCGGCGTAGCAGTGCTGCCACGGCCCGACGTAGTAGTAGCGGTACGTGTAAAGGCACGGGCTGGGGAGTACCTGTGTCGTCACCAGCGGCACGACCACGACGGGGTCGGCCAGCGCTGTTACCTGAACATAGTTGACGTCAAACGCTTGTCCGGCGCCAGCCGACAGGTGCAGTTCCAGGACGCCGTCGATGACCCGGTCCGCCGTCGCGATATCGAAGACCGTCCGCGTGTCGTTGCCCAGCAGCACGTAGCTGTCGCCGTAGAACCCCGGTTCACCGTCCGGCTCGACATCCGGCCTGTACCGCTCCTCGACGGCCAGATTCCGGACGTAGACCAGTCCCGCCACCGCCTGATCACCGGCCATCTCCGCCCTGCGGTAGCCGATGTCCAGCCGAAGGGTTGAGGCGCCTGGCGGGATGCTGAACAGGTACACCGCGGACGCCACCGCGACACGCGACACTTCGTTCGGGGCCTGGGCATCCCAGGCGGCCAGGCGAATGCCGTTGCTGAAGACCGGGCTACCGGAGAGTGCGGCGTCGCCGCGCACGAAGTACTCGTCGTACTGATCGGCATAGCGGTAGAACGTTGCCAGCCGCGGGCCAGCCGGTGGCGCGATCGCCGCAACGGGCGCGGCGACCGCCGTGGTGGCCGCGGGCCATGGCGCCTGGACGACCGTCACGGTCCTGGCCGGCCGCGGCGACACGGTCTGATAGCACCCCGCCTGCGTGGAGAGCACGCCGCCGACAAGGATGAACGCTGCGTTGCGAGTCAACACCGAGAGCCTGTCACGTTTCGTTTTCATCTTGCGCTGCCTCATGTTCCCCCCCCGTGTCCGCCTGTTTCCTTCTCGGGTCCGTAACAGGTCTGACGAAGGCCATATCCGCGGTATTCACCCTGCCCGGGACGCGCGGCGGGGGCCCGGCGCCCTGTGCCGGGCGCGCGGTTCCTCCAGAGGAGGTGATCGCACTGGGTCAAGCACAGAGACACCGGAGCCGCTCAGCCCGACGCAGGCGGCGGCGGGCGAACCCTCGACAGACTCGGTGCCTCGGGTCTTTCTGTGAGCACGGTTTTTCTGGCCGTGCCGGGTCACTTGTCGTCTGCCGCCGCCGGTTCGGCGGCATCGGTCTCTTCAGCCTTGGCGGCGGGCGCGCCCGGAGTCGGCTGGCCCTCGAGAACGTCCTGGGTCACGGACTGGACCGCGGGGTTCTGCAGCAGCGCCTTGATCTTATCGTTGTTGAGCAGCGTGGCCAGGTCCCCGGACTGCATCGCTTTCATGATCGCCGGATCGTTCACCACGGCCTGCAAAGCCGCGTCCTTTCTGAGTCCCTCAACCTTTGACATCAGCGCCGGATTCCCGGCGATGGACTTCAGCAGGGATTGAAAATCCAGCCCGGCACCGCCGAGGCCGGCGCCCACTTGGTCCACGTCTATGTCCCACGGGTCTTCCTCACCCGCGGCCACCGCGGGGGCTGGCGCCGCGCGTTCAGTTTCGCTGACCACCGCAGAGCTCTCATACACGATGCTGGCCACCTTGCCTTCCGGCACGTTCACCAGACCGAGAGACTCCGTCTTGATCTCGTAAACGCCCTCTTTCAATCCCACGATCCGGCCTACGATCTGGGACTTGTCATTGAGCCGGATCAGCGCCACGGCCGAGCCGTCCGCCGGCGCATCCGCTGCCACCGCGCAGAACCCGACCAGAAGAAAGACCGTGAAGAGGGCGAACGCTTTCATGCGCATGTTCCTTGTCTCTGTCTTCGTCGCGAGCCTTGACCGTCGGATATTTCCAGGCCGCGGGCGTGGTTCTCGGACAGGTCCATACAGCACTCACAGAGTATACCGCCTCCTGACGGAAAGCAACACCGTCGAATCCCGCCCGCAGGACCGTTCATCGTCAGGGCGGTGTCGATGATTCCCCGCCCGCTGGCGCGAGCTGGAAGATGGCGCGGAGGCGCGCAACGGCCGTGGCGGAGGCAGGAAGACCTGGCCCGACGGCATTCCGGATCGCCGGCCAGTCGGCAGCCGCAGGCGGGAAGCTGTCCAGGAAGCGCTGCAGGTCGTGCTGGAGCGCCGGCGGCAGCACGAACCGCTCCGTCGGCACCAGGGCAAGGAGGAGGCGGAACACATCGTTTCGATGCTTCCTGATGTCGTCGCTCCTGACCGTTCTGTCGCCGCGCTGACGCCTGCCGGTCAGGTCCAGCCAGGCCCGGGCCTTCAGCGGTATCAGGCACCGGGCCGGGACAATGGGTACGCCGGAGACCGTGATGCGGCTGGCAACCACATGACGGTAGTAGTCCTCCTCCAGCAGGATGGCGGAGAGGCTGGAGACATCCTCCTCGGCGGGGATCGGCGTGAGGTGCGTGCCGGGCGGCAGTTCAAGAAAGTTGCGTGTCAGCAGTTCAATCATGAACGGATAACCGGTGCTGCGCGGTTCCCGGAAGCGGTAGAACTGGGGCCGGGACGCGCTCTGCTCCAGGCTCGCGTAGTTCCCGTCTGCGATGAAGGCCCAGAACCGCTGATGGAAAGCCGGGGTCAGCGCTTCCACCACCAGTACCAGGTCGAGGTCCTTGGTCGCACGGAACGGGAGTTCCTGCGTGCCCAGCCAGAGGTCACAGGCGGCGCCGCCGATCAGGATGTAGGCGTCCTCGAAACCCCGGAAATGCGCCACAAAACGGTCCAGGCCGGTTACCATTGCATGCCCTCCAGCAGCTCGTTGAGCGCGCCCTGGACACGTTCATCCGGGCTGTCCTTAAGAGAAAGAAAGAGCGACAGGCGGTCGACGACGCGAGCGCCGGCGGTCAGGCCGGGGGCGTAAAGCCACTGCTCCATGGAGACACAGCCGGGATCGGCGAACGGCTGCGGCGCGAGTGCCCCGCCCGCCACGGCAGCCCGGTACGCCGCTCCCGACATGGCCATTTCCGGTCGGGGATCAGTCGCCAGGGCTGTCAGTTGCGCCAAAGCCGTCAGCCCGGCATCTTGAGCGTGAACGGCGTCCGGCTTGAGGATGAGCACATGCGTCTTGCGCGCCACCGGAGAACGCAGGAGGGGCAGCGCTTTTTTCCAGGTGGTGTGCGGGGTACCGCTCAGGCGCAGGTGCACGGTTCGGCCTTTGCCATCGGCGGCCAGGAGCCCTGCGGCAACGAGTTCCCTGCCGCCGCGGCTGATGGTCATGTTGGAGCAGCATAGCTGCTCGGCCCACCGGTGCAGCGGCCAGCTATCAATCTCGGGGTGCTGCAGAAGATGGAGAAACAGCGCTTGAGCCGCCGCCGTAAGGGCGAGAGGCCGTTCGCCGGCCACGTCCAACATGCGCGGGCGCACGTGCTCCCGAAGGTCCACCAGGGCCATGGGCAGGAAGGCCTGCTGGCCAGGCACGATGAAAGCGACCCGTTTCTCTATGAGGCGTCGACGCTCGAAAGCGGCCAGCCTGGGAAAGACCAGCGCCACCGCCGCGTCGAAAGCCCGCTGCGCTAATGCCTGATCGCGTGCCGCCGCCGCCGGCGAGAAGGGCTCCGCGGCGTTTGCCAGCAGCAGCCAGTACGGCCGCTCGAACAGCACCGTCCGGTAGACGGCATAGCGCGTACCCACGTGCACCGGCAACTGCTCGGCCGCCTCCGGTGCGGCCTGGAGTCGGGCATCCAAGCCCGCGGCCTCCTGCAGGTAGCGTTCAAGTGCTGACACCAGAGAGTTCATGCTACTCCGTCCTATTATACCATAACAATGCACTATACCGCTGGTTGTGTTATAGTGCCAGTTATTGGTACTGATAGGGAATTGCTTTTTCCCAGGTCACGAGGGAGAAGATAGTCATGGATGGGGTGGGAGCGCAAGGGATGGGGGAATTGCCTGCCTTCCCGCCCGGCCAGGCCCGGCTGCCGGGCCTGGCCGGGCGGGAAGGACGGTACGGGCGGGGTCGGCAAGGTAGAAGAGCGCCGGGAGAAGCGAGAAACAGGCCGGGAGACGGCTGACGCAGGCACACCCCTACCGTGTCCTGGGCGGCCCGGGGCGGGTCACAGGGCGGCGAGAGCCGAGCAACGCGAGACGGGCTGTCCCGAAGGGCAGCAACGCAGCGCCAGCGGAGTGGCAAACTCGTCGGTATCCACGTATTGCAGTTCCAGCACATGTTGGTCCCGGGTAGGTGCGGCGGCGGTCTTGGCGCGCTGGCCGCGCGACTTGTTCGAGTCCCACCCGTAGTAGCGAATCTGCTGCGCACTAGGGGCGGGGATGTGTTGACGGGCCGCCAGAAGCCCTAGCGCGACTGGTAGCGCTTCGGGTGGACGCGTTCGCCCGAGCCAGGTTGCTGCGAGTTGACGCGGTACTTGGTTCGGCGCCGGCTTGAGTTCCACGCCCGCTCGGGGCACTGCAGGCTTGTGTCGGGGCTTGTCAGAGGGGTCTGCGCAGGGCCTGCCTCGGCAGAAGACGCCGGACGTCCCTGCGGACACGCCGGGCAGTGGACACGGCGCACCGTGCTTCTGCAAGTGCGATGGGCGGTTGGCCGCCTGGGTAGCGGGCGACAGTCGCGTAATTCGTG
>MHBL01000373.1 GCA_001803235.1 Lentisphaerae bacterium RIFOXYA12_64_32 | reverse complement strand
CACGAGTAACACCAACCTATGATCGGCCGTTCCGCCGGCCGGGGGCGCTGACGCATCACGCACGTGCGGTCAGGCAGTACATCAGCGTCCATCGGGCGCCGGTTCCTGCTTCTTGAAGCGCCAGGCGCCCTTGGGAAACTGCGATTCCAGGCAGTAGAAACCGTCCTTGTGCTTCAGAACCCGGTACTGCGTGTCGTCGACTTTGACCCATTTGCTGAGCTTGACCGGGACGTCCTGGCCGTCGCGGAAGTGCAGGTTGAGATCTTCGCCACGGGTAATCAGGACGGGCGGGATCACCGTCCGGTGGCAGGAGGCGTTGTTCACCACCAGGACCGCGCCGATGTCCTGACGCCGGAAACCGCTCGGGGTGGACGGCTTGAACGACGTGCTGCCGGTGGAACTGACGGCGACCTCGGGTTCTGTCCAACCCTCCGGGAACCAGCGTTCCTCGACGCTGGCAAAGACTGCGGAGTCCGCAGCCCGCACCGTTGCACCCAGGCAGACCAGTGCCCCGATCGCGATCCACTTGCGCATGTGTCAATCCTCCCGGTGCGATGTGGCGTTACACGCTGATTCTGATGCCCTGTCACAAAGCATATCTCGGGCCAATTCGCCCGGTGGCTCGGCGCGTCCCGTGCCGAAGTGGGTGCGCCGGTCGGGCCCCACGCCGAGGGCCTCGGGCCGGGGACGGCCCCAAGGTACTCTACTGCGGTCCCGGAGGTCCCGCGCCACGGTCGTTCCGCCCACCGAAAAAACACTGCGAACGGATGCATCCCGTCGCACATCGGACCGCCTGGATTCGCCCGTCCCGGTCGCAATTTCTCAGAATTGAGGACGGAACCGGGGCCTCCAGGTGCGTTTGCTGCCGTGCGGCTCGGATGCCGGGCGGAGGGCCGCCCGCAGTACTGTCTGTCAGGCGGGGCCGGTCTGGTCTGGCGCTGCGCCCTATCCGACTTTGCCCCACTTATTGCACAGGTTGAAAAAACCGCTATGGTTTGTGCAGAAACGGTGAGTTGCGAGGGATTCGGACGGCAGCCATGGATGTTCTTGTGGTCGGCGCGGGCGCGGTCGGGACGTTCTACGGTGCGAAGCTCGCACAGAGCGGCGCGCGCGTAAGCCTGTTGTGCCGTTCGGACTACGCGCACGTGCGTGAACACGGCGTCCATATCCGCAGTGTCTGGGGCGACTTCGACTTCCAGCCTGAATCCGTCGTCAGGACCTGTTCCGAGTTCGCACAGTCCGGCCGGCGCGCCGATGTGCTGCTGGTCGCGCTTAAGGTTCTGCCGGACATTGACGTGGTCGGAACGATCCGGCCAGCGGTGGCGCCGGGACAGACGTCGATCCTGCTGCTGCAGAACGGGATCGACATTGAACCACCCGTCGCGGCCGCGTTCCCGGAGAACCGCGTCGTCAGCGGCCTGGCGTTTACCTGCATCAACCGTGCTGGACCCGGGTGCGTGGAACACATCGACTACGGGCGGGTCACGTTGGGCGACTATCCGGCGGGAATCAGCGACGTGACGCGCCGGCTGGGTGCACTGTTCGAGGCGGGCGGAGTGCCCTTGCACCTCTCCAAGGATATCGTCAGGGCGCGCTGGCTGAAGCTGGTCTGGAATGCGCCGTTCAACCCGCTGTCCGCGCTTTGCGGCGGGTGCACCACCCGGGAGATCATGGACTGCCCCGAACCCGCCGCGCTGGCACGGCGCGTCATGGAAGAGGTGCTGGCTGTGGCGGCTGCCGTGGGTTACCCGCTCGATGCGGAGGCCATCGAAAGGAACCTCAACGATACGGCGGAAATGAAGCCCTACCGGACCAGCATGTGCCTCGACCTGATGGCGGGGCGACCGCTGGAGGTCGAGGCGATCCTGGGCAACGCCGTTCGGCTGGCTCGGGCCAAGGGTGTTCCGGTCCCGCACCTGGAGACGCTGTACGCACTGCTGCTGCAAGTCGACCAGCGGATCCGGGGTGCGGCGGCAGGCTGAAGGTGGAGAGCTGACGGTGAGGGACAGAGGCCCCCCGTCCGTTTGGTCCGTTTGGTCCGTTCCCCGCAACGGGCCCCGCTTGTCACCCAAGGAGCGCCTCCCATGCAACCTCTGTCCGCGGAACAGCAGGAGAAGATCCGGGAACTCTTTGACGGTGCCGAGTCCGTGACCGGGTTGCGGCTGTGTCTGCACGACCGCCTGGGCCGGACAGGACTACCGCCGCGGTTCCGGGTGCATTCCCACCCTGCGTGCGTCGCGGCGAAGGCCAAGGACGAACCGGCCTGCGTCCAGTTCGATGTGCGCGAGACCGGCCGAGCCTTGGCCGGCGCGGCGGCGGGCCGGATCCAGACCTGTCCCTTTGGGCACACCGAAGCCGTGGTGCCGGTGTTCTGCGAGGGTTTGCAGGCCGGGGTGCTGTTCGCAGGGCCCTGCTGGACAGGGAAGGGCGCCCCACCGCACGCGGCGCTGATCCGACCGGCCGGTCCCGGGTGGCTGCCGGACCGGCACGTGATGCTGCGGGCTGTGGCCACGGAACTGGGACGCCTGCTGTCCGGCCGCCAGGACCCCACGCCCGCCAGTCGCCGGCAGCGGATCCTGACATTCCTGCACGATCGGCTTGCTGAGCCGGTGACGCTCGGCGAACTGGCCGTGGCCGTAGGCCTGTCGCCCTCGCGCACCGGACACTTGGTCCGCGAACTGTTCGGCATGACCTTCCCGCGCCTTGTGTACTCGGTGAAACTCCGCGAAGCAGCTCGACTCCTGGCTTCAACCGACCTGACGATCGGCGAGGTCGCGCAACACGTCGGCTTCGTGGACCCGAACTATTTCACGCGTGTGTTCAGTCAGGAGTACGGGGTCAGTCCCAAACAGTACCGCCGTCAGTTCCCCGCCGAAGCGTAGGGGAAGCGCGGAGCGCGGAGCATGGAGCGCGGAGGAAGAGGGGGAGAACGGTGAGAGTGGGATGATGTCGCAGGTGTCAGTGTTCAGGTTTCAGGGGAAGACCGGGACGCCGCCGGATGACGGAGTGCGGCGTAAGAGTGAAGCGGCATTGACCTGGCCTTGCTGGTGCGCCCGCGTCCTCGCGGGCAATTCGCGTCGGTACCTGTTAGCGTGCGTGATGCAAGTAGCACCGGTTGGGGAAAATCGGGTGGGATCCCCCCGGGTTGCTCCCCTCAACACCCGACACCTAATCCTCGTCCCCCTCCGCCCGCCTACGGGTACGTGTTGCCGAGCGTCCACATGGAGGTGTGGTTGGACGCGTTGTAGGTGCTGGCGGTGGTCAGGCGCTGAATGTGCCCGTCGGCGAACGTGAAGTTGGCGCCTTTGAAGTGGCGCTGAAACGGCGGGCACCACATATTCACGGTCACGTCCCACGGCGCGTGCAGGATCCAGTCCACGTCGATTTCGGGCAACTGGGCCGGCACATCAAGTGTGTACTGGAACGTGTAGCTCGAGTCAGCCAGCACGAGCGTGGACGACGGCAGTTTCACCTTGGTGAGCTTCGCGCCGTCTGCCCAGCCTGAGACCCGCCAGTTGATGCTGTAGTTGAGGTTCTCCTCCTTGTATCCCGACGGGCATCGGAACACTTCCTTGTTGTTGGTGTACGCGTACGCCTTGCCGTACCAGTGATTGACCCAGCCGCAGGCGTGCCAGGCGCCCCCGCCGCCGTGCGGCGTGTTGAGGGGGTATGAACCATCCCAGTCGTCGACGTAGATGCTCAGGGCCAGGTTCAACTGCTGCAGGTTCCCCTGGCACTGCGCCAGTTCGGCCTTCTGCTTGGCCGTGCGCAGTGCCGGGAGCAGCATGGACGCCAGGATCGCAATGATGGCAATGACCACGAGAAGCTCGATGAGCGTGAAGCGTCGCAACCGGGCGCGGGCGGAGTTCGCGGCGTGGTCTTCAGGTCTGGCGACCGACGCGAGGCTGGCGCTCTTGAAGGTGGTTGTCACGGTACTGGACCCTCCACTTGCTACACCCGATTCCATGCCCATGCAATAGACTACTACGAACTGCCAGAGATGTCAAAAAAAGAAGACGACCTGTGCGGAAGAACCGAACCCCACCGGGGGCGAGGGGCGGGAGATACGGATGGGGTTCAGGGAAGCCCTCCCTCGACACCCGACACTCGTCCCAAGAACCGTGGAGTCAGAAACAGCGGTGGGAAGACCGGAACAGGTGGCAAACGGAAGTCAGGACTGGACAAGTCGACGAAACTCCGGATGGTCTTTCCTCAGCTTTCAGGTTTCAGCTTTCTATTTGATCCCCATGCGTTTGAGCTTGTAGATCAGGGCGCGGCGGCTGATGCTGAGCAGTTCCGCGGCACGCGTGCGGTTGCCCCCGGTCTGGTCGAGGGCGCGGCGGATCGCGTCGTCCTCGATCTCCTGCATGGTCCTGACCGACTCGCCGGCGGCGTTCGGTGCGGAGTCCGCGGCAGGCCCGGGTTTCTGTCGTGCAATGGCAGCCGGGAGGTGCTCGGGGAGAATGACTTCCGTGCTGGCAAGGATGCCGGCCCGCTCCATGGCGTTGGCGAGCTCGCGGCTGTTGCCGGGCCATGGATAGGACTGCAGGATGCCGACCGTAGCCGGCGACAGACGTTTGGGCGGACCCTTACGCCGAACCAGGAAATGCCGCGCGAGCGGCAGGATGTCGTCACGCCGTTCGCGCAGCGGCGGGACGTCGAACGCGATGACGTTGAGCCGGTAGTAGAGGTCTTCGCGGAACTGGCCGGTGCGGACCCGTGCGGCCAGGTCCTTGTTGGTCGCGGCGATGAGGCGCACGTTGACGGCGACGTCGCGGTCGCTGCCCAGCGGCAGAACACGGCCGGTCTCGATGGCGCGCAGCAGCGCGGGCTGCAGGTCCATGGGCATGTCGCCGATCTCGTCGAGGAACAGCGTGCCGGTGTCGGCTTCCCGGAAAATGCCGTTCCGGCGCGTCACGGCGCCGGTAAAGGCGCCCCGTTCGTGCCCGAACAGTTCGCTGGCCAGCAGTGTGGCCGGGATGGCGGCGCAGTTCAAGGCGAGGAACGGCTTGTCCCTGCGGACTCCGCAACGGTGAATGAATGCGGCCAGGACTTCCTTGCCTGCGCCGCTCTCGCCGGTGATCAGCACCGTGGCGTCACTCTGCGCCACGCGGTGCGCGTCGCCCAGCAGCACCCGCATGGCCTGGCTTTCCGCCACAATGTCCTGCATCAGCTCGGGCGGCACGGCATCGGTCGTCCTGGGCGGCGGAACGTGCAGCGCATCGCTGACCGCACTGACGAGTTCGTCCAGGTCAACGGGTTTCTCCAGGTAGTCCACCGCGCCGAGCTTCAGCGCACGCACCGCGTCGCGGATGTCGGCGTACGCCGTGATCAGCAGGTATGGCATGCCCGGGTGCTCGCCGGTGATCCGGGTCAGGAACGAGATGCCATCCGTGCCCGGCATGCGTACGTCGCTGACGATCATATCCGGCCGCACGCCGCGCAGCAGTTCGGCCGCCCGGTCGGCGGACTCCGCCGTTTCGACGCGGAACCCGGCCTGACGCAGGGTCTCCGCGTACAGGGTGCGGTAGCGTTCTTCGTCGTCGATGACCAGGACCAGTGGCTGCATGGACTGCTCTCCAGCGTGAGGGAGAAGGTGTTTATTAGGCTGTAGGTCAGACTCGGGGGAGGTTTCAGGTTTCGGGTTTCAGGGGGGGGCATGGCGGCGGCTCAGGCAGATCGGGCGTATCGGACTGATCAGACGCATCCGCCTGCCATTCATTGCCTCTCGCCTGTCCTGACGGCCTACAGCCCAAACCCCTAAACACCTACAGCCTCTCCTCCGCCCGCAACTACCTGGATGCCGGTGATGGTGACCTCGGTCCCGCGTCCCACCTCGGACTGGACCGCAATGTCCCAGCCGGACTGCTCGATGATCTTTTTGACGATCGCCATGCCGATACCGTAGCCTCCCGAACGCTTGCTGCTGTACGGCTTGAACAGATTCGGCAGCGCCTCCGGCGGAATGCCGCAGCCGGTGTCCGCCACGATCAGTACCGCACTGCGTTTGGCGACCTGGCGCAGCGAGACCGTCACTCGCCCCCCGGGTTCCGTGGCCTTCTGGCTGTTGAGCAGCAGGTTGAGGATGACCTGGGAGAGCATCTCGGAGTCGGCCATGATGTGGAGGTTGTCCACCTGCGATGAAAACTGGATGTTCTTGCCCTGGAAATCCTCGCGGATGAGGTTGCAGACGCTGGTGATCTGTGCCGCGGCGTCCAAGTCCGTCAACTCCGGCTTGCGCAGCCGTGCGTAGCTGAGGAAATCGCCCAGGCGCGAGGTGGTGACGTCCGTTTCCTCCACAATGTCGCGGGCTTTCTGGCGCGCCCGGTCCGAGTTCCCGACGTCTTCGGCAATCTGCTGGGCCAGGCCGCGGATGATCCCGAGCGGGTTCTTGGTCTCGTGCGCCAGGCCCGCAGCCGCCAGGCTGAGCTCCTCGGCCTGGCCGCGTCTCTTGGCCACAGCATCCAGTTCCTGGCGCAGTTTCAGATTGCGCAGCATCAGCGACACGGCCAGAACCAGAATGGTGATGCCGGCACAGGCGAGTACCAGGTTGGCCAGCAGCAGGTTGCCGTGACTGCGGTCGCCGAGGGCGACCTGGGCCGCCTCCAGAACCACCACGAGTGTCACGGGCGAATCCCCGCCTGCCGGTGCGTCCGCCGTTCGCAACGCGGTCTGCCGCCAGGCATACAGGAACGGCCCGCGGCGGGTTTCGCCCTCACGGCCGGACATGACCAACGGGTAATCGCGAGGATCCGCACTGGCGGCAAGAACTCGGCCGTTCTTCTCGAGCCGGAGGTGTTTCAGGGCCGTTCCGGCGATCAGTGCACGCAGGCGCGGCAACAGGCAGGACGGATCGCCGCCTGCCGCCTCCAGATCGGCGGCCAGCACGGGCTCAATGATCCGACAGACGGCCTCGGCGGCTTGCCGATGCTGACGCACTCCGGCCGTGTAGGAATTCAGAATCCGCGTGGTGAACAGCAGCCCGGCGCCTAAGAGCAGCACCAAGACCGCAGCCATGCTCAGTAACGGTGTGCGTGCAATCGGTTTCATCCGTCGTGGTCCGTTCTAAGTGTCGCGTGTCGCGTGTCGGGTGCGCGTCGCCCCACGGCCGCAAGGACCGTGGAGGCGCGGACGAACCCTGAACCCCTCCGCCCTCCGCTTTCATCCTTTTTCTAGATGGGGGGGGGCTGCAATTCTTGCGCACCCGGTGCGGACTGCGCAAATCCTGCTCGGACCGCACCGGCTCGCCAGGCGCGCAACCTTGGAGCATGCAAGCAGCCTCGATGCCGATTCGCGAGGCATGTCCGGCCTGGGCGCTTCAGAGGGGAATGCCACCCGAGCGTGTCCCGGTCCGGCAACCTTGAACGGGGAACGTCGACAACTCGATTGCCCGTGCGCATAAAATGGCATGATTGTTGCATGAGTTCTAGTGCAGATGCGCGTTGGAGCCGTGTTCGGGAAAGTCATGCGCAAGGGAGAAGGTCAAATATGATCGCACCGATTGGCCAGATCGGCACGCCGGTTCGGGACCCGAGGGTTGAGGGTTTGGTTGAGCAGGTCCGGCACGGCATGCCCGAGGAGGTTGAGCAGGCCATGGCGACCCTGTTGGAGGAATACGCGCGGTTGGTCAAGGGCGCGGCGATGCGATATGCCGGCCTGGGGCTGTCCCGGGAGGACTTGGTCGCTGAAGGCAACGTCGGGTTGTTGCGAGCGGCCGAGCGGTTTGACGCCTCGCGCGGGGCGCAGTTCGGGACGTACGCCGTGTACTGGATCCACCACCAGATGCGGCGCGCCCTTGACCGGGAAAGCCGTACCATCCGGATCCCGGGTGGCATGGTGGACCGCATTCGAAAGCTGCGGACTCTGAACGCGGAGATGAGCGAGGAACTGGGGCGCGAGCCCTCCGACGACGAACTGGCGGTCCGGCTGGACTGCGGCGCCGACACCGTGCGGCGTTTGCGCTTCAGCGACGTCCGGGTCGAGATCGCACCGGCGTCGGAACACCGTGACGCGGGGAGCGGCGACGAACCGGAACTCCATGACCGTTACGACGAGACCCCGGAACGCGTTCTTGCCGGCAAGGACTCCTGCCGGTTCGTGCACGAACTGATCGGAACGTTGACCGACCGCGAGAACGCTGTGGTGCGGATGTACTTCGGCCTCGACGCCGCCCCGCCGCAGACGCACGCGGCCATCAGCCGGCAGGTCGGCGTCTCCAGCGAGCGTATCCGGCAGATCCACAAACGCTCGCTCCAAAAACTGCGCGCCCTGTTCTCAGTCCACGCCGATGACATCCAGCCCTTGCTCGCCTGAGCGCGCATGCCCTTGCTCTTCTGACCGACCGGCGCCACACCGGCATACTGATGATTGCGCGCCGCCGTCCCATGGGTCCCATCCGTCCCATAGGTCCCATTCCGGAAATGGCATCGCGCGTCGGGGGCCGATGATATCGATGATCCCGATGATATCGAAGATTCCGACGGCGCGGGTGGGCCGCTGCGCACACCCGCGGAGTATCGTTCAACGCTCAGTCCCCGGCCCCCGCATCACACAAACGCGGCGGCGGGCCCGAACGGCGCCAGGCCGACGGTGATGTAGGGGTTGGTGGCGCCGTCGCCCTCGTCGCGTGCGAAGCGCCACAGGCGTCCGCACATCTCGCGGACGACCCCGGTATAGGCGGGATTGCCGGCGAGGTTGCGCAGTTCGTGCGGGTCGTTTTGCAGGTCGTACAGTTCGTCCATGTCGAACCCGTTGTACACGTACTTGAACGCGTCGGTCATCACGGAGCGTTGCGTATAGTACAGCTCGACGCCGTTGCATTGGGTGTGGATCTCGTCGCGCCAGGTCGCCGGACGCTGACCCTCGATGAACGGCAGGAGGCTGGCGCCGGTGAATCGGCGTTCCGGCTTCACCCCGGCCAGGTCGAGGAAGGTCGGTGCGAAGTCCGCCAGCGACACGAACTCGGACACGCGCCGCCCGGGGGTGCGGAGCCCGCGCGGCCAGCGCACGATGGCCGGAACGTGGTAGGCGCCCTGGTAGCACGGAATGCCCTTGGCGAACAGGCCGTGGTCGCCGCAGTAGTCGCCGTGGTCCGAGGTGTAGAGCACCAGCGTGTTGTCGGCCTGGCCGGTCGCCTCGAGCTTGGCGAGGAGCTGCCCGAACCGGTCGTCGAGCCAGGTGCAGTAGGCCCAGAAATGCCGAATGCCCTCGCGGACTTCGCGTGGCGAGAGCTGGCCGAAGACTTGGTCGCGCATCCGCTGGCACACTCGCGGCTTGTCGGCAAGTGAGTCATTGAAGCTGGGGGGCAGGGGAATGTCGTCGAGCCGGTACATGTCGAGGTACTTGCTCGGCACGACGTACGGGTCGTGCGGGCCAATGAAGCCGACGTAGGCGCACCAGGGCCCGTCCTTGTCGCGCAGGGTGTCCAGCGCGTCCAGGCCGCAGCTCTGTACCTTGGCGTCGTGGTGGTTGGGGGTTTCCTCGCAGGTTCCGTAGAGTCGGAAAGGCGGGTACCCCGGCCGCAGCACCTGGCCGTCGCCGCGTTCCGCGCCGGGTTTCAGTGTGTCGGTGAGCTTGGCGAATGCGTCCCAGCGCATGCCGTGATGCTCCGACTTGTGCGCGGTCACGAGGCGTGGGTTCCAGCCGTGGTCGCCCGGGCCAGTCTCGACGCTGACATGCCACTTGCCGCTGAAGTCCAGCCGGTACCCGGCCGCCGCCAAGTCCTCGCTCCACACCCGCACGCCCGGGTTCAGGCCGCGGCTCAGTGCCTGGTCATTGCAGATGTTGTTCCACACGCCGTGCCCGGTCGGGTACAGGCCGGTGAAGAACGTGGCACGCGACGGGCAGCAGTGTGGCGTGGGGCAGAATGTCCGGGTGAACGTGACCCCTTCCTGTGCCAGCCGCGTCACGTTCGGGGTGATGGCCGGGTGCTCCGGCAGTGCGGTGTCCGCACGCTGGTGATCGGTCATGACAATCAGGATGTTCGGGCGCTTGTCCATGCTCAGGCGATCCTTTCTTTCGACCTGTGTAATAGGCGGAGCGAGACCGGATAGGTCGCGGTGTCAGCCCAAAACGGCCCCACCCGACAGGCAGGTCCTTGGGCCAGAGCATGAACACGAATTCCAGGTTCGCGCTCTCCTTGGTGCGGAGGAACTTGTCGACCTCGTTGAGGAGCCGGTCAGATCGCCGGTCGCGATGCCGCGCACCGTGTCGGGTTCGACGCGGAACTCGCCCTGAGCACGGAGCGTATCGTCGGTGGTCCAGCCGGACGTTCCGAGTTCGAAATCGCCGTTCGTCAGGAGATTGGGAGTGGCCTGGGCGAGGCATGTGGCCGCCGAGGCCAGGAGCCAGAAGATGGCGCCGATCATGTTGCGTCTCATGCGTCGATCTCCGTTGGCAGGACACGTTCGACGCGTCGCGCCAAAGGGCAGGGGCGGTCAGCACGGCGTTGGCCGGCGAACCTGTTCGCTTGCCACGCAGGCAGGGGGCCCGGTTGTCCGCCCAAGATACCGCTTCCCAGCCGTGACCGTTGCAGTGCGTGCCTCATAGCTACACCATTGCACATATTGGGATCGGGTGCCATAGTAGAGATTGGCAGAATAATTGACAGAATTGGTACAAGGCCGCCGTGCTGGAGAAATGAGGCCCGGCAACGGGGCGCTGGGGCGATGGGACGGGATGGAGTGAAGTTGTCACCAGTGCAAGGAGGAGCGACGGTGCACGTGCCGGGCTCAGGAGTGAGGACCTATCCGACCCTGCGGAGTTGTCACCGGACTCTGAGTTCGGGAGGCGATTCCGACAAACTGGCCGGCGGGTTCCTGTCCGGCAAGGGGCTGCGTGTTCTGGCCCGCGACGTCGTTAACACGAACTTCACGTTGCTGTACGTCATCAAGGGCCGCTGCTGGTTCACGTGCCACGGCGTACGGCATGAGCTCCCTCCGGGTGCGCTGGCGCTGCGATTGCCCGGTGTCCCGCATACGGTCGAGCGCGACCCGGACGTGGAGATCCTGGAGTTCTTTCTCGTCTGTCCGCGGGCGCTGTTCGATGCCTTGATCGAACTGGGCACCATCCCTGCCGATACGACCGTTGTGACACCGGGCTTGAACCAGGCGCTCCTCGACCGGATGTCAGCCTGGGTCCAGTTGCTGCAGGACGACGACCCGGTGCACCCGGATCGTGCCATCGCCGGCGCACACCTGCTGCTGGTCGAGTTGCTGGCTGGCGCGCGCCTCGGTATGGCCGGCGGCCTGACCGGGGCGATGGCGCACGCGTGCCGGATCCTCGCGGAGAGCGTCGACCGTCCGGTGAGCATGCCCGGGGTTGCGAAGGCGGTTGGGCTCGGGTACGAGAGTTTCCGCAAGCAGTTCCGGGCCCAGGTTGGCGTGTCGCCCAAGGGCTACCACATCCGGCGCCGGATCGAGAAGGCCCAGGACCTGCTCATGCTGAACCAGTACAGCATCAAGGAAACGGCCCTGGCGCTGGGCTACGCGGACGTGACCGCCTTCCACCGCCAGTTCCGACAAGTGACCGGCCGCTCGCCCGCCACCTTCCGCGCCCTGCACTGAGTGACATCACCGCAGCGGACAGGGCAATGCGGATGACGGTTCCGATTATGTTTTTGCCGCGATCGGGTATGGCACTCGAGACCGTGGACGCGTAACTTCTCTCGACTTGTGCGATAAGGGTCAGCTTGTGTCTTCGCCTTCGGCTCGGAGGAAGTAGAGCAAGGCTCCAGCCTTGCTGACTCAGCATGCGGGGTGACGGGCCTGCGAGGAATCGGCAAGGCTGGAGCCTCGCCCTACCTTCGCTTGCGGCCCGCCAGGCTACCTGCACAAGGCGACTTGTTTCGCACGGCTACGGGAGAGCATGGTTCGCTCCGCAACCGGCAAGGAGACGGCATGGGCACGCAACCGAATATCCTCTGGATCTGCTCGGACCAGCAGCGCTGGGACACGCTCGGGTGCTACGGGAATCCGTTCGTCGCCACACCGCACCTCGACCGGCTGGCGGCCGAAGGCGTGCTCTTCGAACACTGCTACTCGCAGAGCCCCGTGTGCACGCCCAGCCGCACCGCGTTCCTGACCGGACGCTACCCGCGCACCGCACGCTGCCGGCAGAACGGGCAGGGCATTCCGGCCGACGAGGTGCTGATCACGCGCCTGCTCGACGAGGCCGGTTGCCGCTGCGGGCTGTCGGGCAAGTTGCACCTGTCGCCGTGCTGCCCGGCGGTCTGCAAGGGCGGTGAGCGCCGCATTGCGGACGGGTTATCGCGACTTCCACTGGTCTCCGCCATAGTCCAGTAGAAACTTACCGCTACGTCGTCCTGTTCCCCATCCGAGCCCCCGTTGACCATAAGAAAGGGCCTTTCCTATCCCCCCCCCGCCCCCTCTTGAATACGGTCATCCGTGACATAGATTCAAGTGAAAGATTCCGTGCCCCTTAATCGGATTCAGACTCGATGAATCGGATTCAGCATTGCACCATGTGAACGGCTGCTAATTATCGCCTGCCTTCAATAAATTGCATGGGAAACAGGAATGTGGGGTTGTTCACCCCGCGGCGGCGGCGTTGACGTGGGCCGGGATATTGAGCAGAATGGGCGGGAAAATGCGGGAGCATCCAGTCAGATAGAGGCAGTCCCTTGAGAGTCCTTTTGATTCAACCCAATAGTACTCATGAGAACAGCAAGGAGTTCATTTCCTTGCAGTACCCGATTAATTTGGGGTATCTCGCGTCTTCGTTGATCCGAGCCGGACACGAGGTGCGGATGCTGGATTTTAATGTGATCCCGGTAGCTGAGCTTGGCAATACTATGGCGGAATACAATCCTGAGCTGGTGGGGCTTACCGCGATGACCTCGGCCATTGGCAATGCGGGGAAGATAATTCGACAGATAAAGGCCATCAGCGGTGCGCAAGTGGTGATTGGAGGGGTGCACGCCTCGGCGCTCCCGGTCGAAACGATGGAAAGCATTCCCGAACTGGACTTCCTCGTCTTCGGGGAGGGCGAAGTCACGCTGGTCGAATTGGCGGAGATCGTGGAGCGCAAGAGCAGCGCTGAAGGCGTGGCGGGTGTGGTTTACCAGGACGGCGGGCGGATTGTGAAGAATATGCCGCGGCCGTTGATTGAAGATCTGAATACGCTGCCTTTTCCGGCCAGACATCTTCTGCCGATGCAGCTTTATGTGAGCCATCATGTGAGCCGGGGGTTTTCGCGGAGCAGTTTGCGCATTATGGAGCTGATGACCAGCCGGGGCTGCCCCAACAAATGCATATTTTGCGCGGGCCACCATAATTACGGCAACCGGCTGCGGTTCAGGGATTATGAGAATATTGCGGCCGAGATTGAAGAGTGCCGGGCGAAGTACGGGATTACCCATATCTCGATTGAGGATGACACCTTCACCATAAATCGGAACCTGGTGGTCAAGTTATGCCGCTTCCTGCATGAGCGCCGGATTAGCTGGAACTGCAACACCAGGGTAAATACCGTGGACTACGAGCTGCTCAAGCTGATGGCGTGGTCTGGCTGCAAGAAAGTGGTATTCGGCGTGGAGAGCGGCAGTCCTGAGATGCTCATCAAATGCAAGAAGGCGATCACCGTCGACGACGCGATTACCGCTGTTCGCGACGCCAAACGCGCAGGCATAAGGTATGTCGAATGCGACTTCCTGCTGGGCTGTCATCCGGATGAGACTCTGGAGGATATCAACCAGACCATTGCGCTGATACACAAACTCAGGCCCGATTTTCTGGCGGTGGCTGTGATGGCTCCCTATCCGGGCACCGAGATCAACCGGATCATGCGCGAGAAAGGGCTGCTGGGCGAGAACCCGGATTGGTCGCAGTTCAGTCATTACGGCGATCTGAACCGATATGAGCGGTTGGTTAATCTGACTTCCCGGCAGCTGGTGGACCTGCAGAGGAAGATTCTGAAGGACTACTATTCTTCGCCGCGGTACATTCTTTCTCAGGCGCTGCAGACCAGGACTCTGTCGGAAGTGAAATTCTTCGCCAAAATGGCATGGCTTTTTCTTAAGGAATTCGCGTAGCTGCGGCGCGCGCGCAGCGATTCCGAACCGTCTGTCGGAAGGATCGCTCTGGACAGGCACTCTGTGTCGCCGATGGTCAATATCCGCCATGCCTCGGCAGAAGGCAAGACGCGCCGGCCGGTCGCCGCCTCAACCATTGCCACGTCCGAACGGGACATCGGGGTCGAACGCAAGTACGCACTCTGGCTCCAGGGCCGCGCCGAGGCCGCCCGCAAGAACGGCCGTTCCCTCTGCCCCCTGCTGCAAATGCCCCACATGCCCCAACTCTCGGCGCAATTCATCCGGGCGGTTCGAAACTGTCTTTTCGTCCCCAAGACGATAGGAGCGCTTCTGGTGGTCTTTATCGCGGCATTCCAAAGCTACATCTAACCCCAAAACCCGGACACCGATGATGTGCCCTCTGATGGCACTACTATGTGCCTGTCCCCTCTGATGTCCCCTCTGATGAGGGCGAGTCAGGTTTCGTGTTGCCCTGTCGTCACGCGCGGCGCCAGGCGTCTTCCCACGGTGTGCCGGTCAGTGGCGGACCGCCCTTGCGCTTGTAGTCTGCCAGGCTGAGTTTGGCGGGGGAGAGGCTGGTCTCTCTGGCCACGGCGCGGCTGAACGCTTCGGCAAACGTTTCCACTTCGCCCTGTTCGTCGGCTGGCAGGTTGTCGGCCCACTTGCCCTCGTTCAGGCTCACGCCTTTGGGCTCGTGATCGGGGACCGGCGCGCCAGGGAAGGTGCGGAAGGTGTCGCCGTCGAACGACTCGGGCAGGCCGTGGCCGTGCTCCCAGGCGAGAACTTGGTCGCGCAGGCTTCCAGCGAGACCGGCTGCTTCAGCCGCGATGTTGCTGAGTTCGTTCGGGTCGTTGACCAAGTCGTAGAGTTCCTCGGTGCCGTTGTCGGCCCAGAGCACGTACTTGTGGGTTCGGGTCCGAAGGCAGACCCAGCGTCCGTGCCGGTCGCCGTAGTCGATCATGTACCCCATCCGCTGCTCGGCCAGTCCCCCACCGGTGCGGCCGAGCAGGCTTGAACCGGGCAGCGGCGGCAGGGCCGCAGGGTAGGGCAGCTTCAGTTCATGGATCAGGGTCGGCAGGACGTCGGTGAGTCCGACCAAGTCGTCGCAGACCGTACCGGGCGTGGTACGGCCCGGCCAGTGCAGGATCAGTGGCACCCGGACGGCAGGCTCATAGGGCACGTTCTTCTGCGACAGGCCATGGTCCCCGAGCATGTCGCCGTGATCGCTGGTGAAAAGGACGGCGGTATCCTCGGCCAGGCCCAGTTCGTCCAGTGCCGCGAGAACGCGTCCGATGGCGTCGTCCACGTGTGTGACCTGGCCGTGGTAGAGCGCGCGGATACGCCGGATTCGGGCCGGGTCCCGGTGTGCGCCGTCGAGTCGGGCCCGGTGCGTCCAGGCGGGGGACGGCAGCGTCGAGAGCGGGCGTTCGGCGTACACCGGCGCAGGCATGTCGGCGGGGTCGTAAAGCGAGTCGTAGGGCTCGCACGGCGCGAACGGCGGGTGCGGCGCGATCCAGGAGGCCCACAGAAACAGCGGACGGTCGCCGCGGTAGCGTTTGTGGTCGCGCAGGCACTGCACGGCTCGCCGCGCAACCCACGCACTCTGGCTGTGTTCCTCGGGGATGCCGCAGGTCTGGGGCTGGTAGTAAAGCAGGTCGCGCAAGCCTTGCGGATACCGTGTTCGGACCCCGTTCTCGCGGAGGTACAGCAGGTAGTCGTCGTCCAGACGGCAGTCCCGGCATTCCTCCATGCGTTCGTGGGCCTCGAACCCGTACAGCCGGCCCATGAAGTGCATCTTCCCCACGCCGTGCGTGTGATAGCCCGCCTGCTGCAGGACCGTCATGATGGTTGGCCATTCCGGGTGCGGCCCCGGCAGCGCGTGGTTGGCCACCCAGTGGGTCTGGGCCGCGCGCCGGCCCTTGAGTAGGCTCTGTCGGCTGGCAATGCACACGGGCGTGGAGCAGCACGCCTGCGAGAACCGCGCGCCCCGGGCCGCGAGCGCGTCCAGATTCGGCGTCCGGATCAGCGGGTTGCCTGCGCACCCGAGCGCATCGAAACGCTGCTGGTCGGTCATGAGAACCAGAACGTTTATGGTGTGCCGCTCTCTCACAGGCGCTTGTGCCAGTCGGGGCCTGCCATCCTCTGCAATGCCGCTTTGGCGCCGGCGTGGTCCAGGTCGCCCCAGAGGTTACGGACCTCACTCGGATCAGGACGCCGTCATTGGACGTAACGGCCGA
Source organism: Lentisphaerae bacterium RIFOXYA12_64_32 (assembly GCA_001803235.1). GTDB lineage: Bacteria > Verrucomicrobiota > Lentisphaeria > Oligosphaerales > YB12-FULL-65-16 > YB12-FULL-65-16. The sequence goes on along the minus strand of MHBL01000373.1, from coordinate 24,972 downwards.
ACTGTCCTGCGAGCGGATCCCCTGTTTCCTGCATCCATTCCAGCAGAAGGCGTCGCAGGCGCAGAAGTTCGGGACGACGCGCCGGGTCGTCGATGAGATTGCGTATCTCGTGCGGGTCGCTGGCCAGGTCGTACAACTCATGTCTCGAGCCCGCCGTATATCCGTACTTGATGGCACCCTGGCGGATCGTCCGCATGGTTAGCGTGATGTTGTTGAGGCCGTGGAACTCAGTGACGACATAGTTGCGGGGGGGGCGGTTCGGGGAGGTGAGGGCGCGCCCATGCACATTGTCCGGGCCGTCGGTGCGGGCCAGGTCCAGTACGGTTGGGTATACGTCGGCCAGGGACGCATAGTCGGCGACCCTGACAGGGGACGAACCCGGAGTGCGCAGGAACAGGGGGATTCGGTGCGTTTCCTCGTAGTGGCTGAAACCTTTGTCGATCAAACCGCCGTGGCAGCCAAGATGGTCCCCGTGGTCGGCGGTGAAGATGACGACCGTGTTGTCCAGGAGTCCGGCGACTCGGAGGTGGTCAAGGATGCGACCGATTTGTTCGTCGATCAGGGTCATGAAGGCGTACTTGTGCTTAATCATGTGCTCCCACTCCGCCCAAGTCACCGTGTCCTGACGTGGGTGGCGTCGCAGTGCCTGGGGCCCGTTGCCCGTGCCTGCGTCGTGGTCGTAGTTCGCCCATTCAGGAATGGTCACGGAGTCGTAGAGCTCCAGGTAGCGTTTCGGGGCGTAGTAGGGCTGGTGCGGCCCCCAGAAGTTGTGCCAGATGAAGAAAGGCGCTTCCCCTTTGCGGAACTGGTCGATGAGCGAAATCGTGTGCTCGGCGAGGAAATAGGGCACGGTGGACTCGACGGGACCATCGAGGACTCCGTAAGGCAGCGGGTGCATGTCTTCCTCACCCCGAACGCTGTGCCGGAGGCCCCGTTCCTTGAGGTAGGCTTGGTAGGCGGGGTAATGGAAACCGCCCCCGCCATGACCGGGGAAGTCCTGGCCAACGAACCCGAGATTCGACGGTAGGGCGCGCGGTTTCTCGGTCCCGAAGTGCCGGGGGTGGCTGCGGCCGAGGTGCCATTTCCCCGTGTAGCCGCACACGTACCCTGTCTGGCCGAGCCTCCGGGACAGGAGATTCGGGTGGTCCGGGAGGTCGCTGACGTTACAGCCGATATCCTCGGTGTTGCAGGTGACACCGTGGCCATGCGGGTACAGACCCGTCATAATCGTGGCGCGTGCCGGACTGCACAGGGGACAGCTGGTGTAGGCATTCTCAAAGATTGTGCTCTCGGCCGCAAGGCGGTCGAGATTGGGCGTCACGCACGGCGTGGGACCATAGGCGGAGAGTTCGGAGAGTTTTTGCTCGTCGGTGAAGAGAAGAAGGATGTTGGGGCGCGGTTTCATGGTCTAACGGTACTGTCCGTGACCCGGGAGTGCAAGCCCAGGTTGGGCCCGAATGGTAATGCGTCAGTCGCGGGTGGAACTCCGGCCGAGCCGCGCGTGGGAGCCGAAGGCCCTGAGCCTGTCGAAGGGCAAGCGGCTTCCCAGAGGCGCTCGGGGGCGCTCGGGGAGGGCGCTCGGGCGGCGCTCGGGGACAGGCACTTTGTGTCGTCTTTAAACAATATCCGCCCGGCCTCTCTTCACGGCAAGCCGCATGAGCAGCCGCCGTCGCGACTATCGTGAGCAAAAAAGAGACATGGTGATCGCCGGGGGCAACCGGAAGTGGCGGACTCGTCTTCTTGTGCAACGGTCTGTGGGCGGTCGTATCTGTTACATCAAGTAGCGCAGCTTGTCACTGGCTTCGTTGCGCTGACGTTCGTTCGTGACAAGTTCCACCAGCACACCAAATCCGTAGATCGTCTTGATGCGGTGTGTCAGGTGCGCACGCTCCCTGCGGATCTTTTCGGGACTCCAGAAGCTCGGTGTGAGCGGAGCGTCGGCCGTCGGGGTTTCCGCGCCCTTTTCATCCGACACGTCTGGCACCGCCTTGAAGAGCCTGAAGTGTTCGTGAAATGCGGGCAATCCCTTGATCGCAAGTTCCCGATAGCCACGACGTGTCAACTCGGCCAGCGCAGCAGCATGGTTGATGACGTGCCAGGGACCCCCAAACCCCTCACGGCGCTGCGCTGCGTGCTGGATCAAGTCGTTGATCGCCGTATTGGCCATCGTCTCGAGATCGGGAAGTGGTGGAATGGCGTCGTCGTGCGGCAATGTAATCTGGCGGCCGTCGATACGGCCCTTCTCTCTGCCAAAGTAGCCGCTCCCCGGCGATGCATTGTCAAACCCGGAAATCAGTTTCCGAATACCATCAATGATTGATGGGGTGGCCAGTTCCGGATGATCGTTCAGAGCGCGGATTGCGATCGCCGCGAAAATGACGTTGTGACCAGATTCTCGTGTGCGATGGATGTTGCGGGAAAGAGCATCTGCAATGCTGTCAATCAGATTCTCTCTCGGCGGTTCTCGCGCGAACGGTTCAAACATCGCGGGGGCACTAAGGGCGGCGTCCTTTTTGGGACTGAACACAGATTCGCCGCGAATGATGCGCTCCAATTCCGCTTCGATCCCCTTGCAGACCCTTTCATCAAGGTCTGGATGTTGTTCCCCAATGAAATGCCCCGCGACGACAGCCGCCCCGAGGTGACCGGACATGGTGCTCACGCGGTGAGCGCGCGCCATCGCGTAGAGACCCTTTGGGAGGTAGTCAAAGTGGACCATGCGCAGGTTTCCGATTCATTTGTGCGTAAGCGTCGCATCCACCGCATCTCTTGGGCGAGCGTCGGTTTGAGTAAGATGTGCCTCGGATCGGTAGATTGTCAAGACGACAACCGAGGGGCCGAAGGGTCCCGGTTCTTTTTCGACCTGTGCAAGCAGAGTGAGGCCGGGTAGGTCGCGGTGCCAGCCCCGACGGCCTCCCCGGGCCGCCTGCGGTACTGTCGGTGAGGTGACGGGACTCGATCCGCTGCTTGTGCAGGTCGGCTTTCTTTGTACGCCGGAGACAATGCCGGTGCGGTCCGTGAGGAGAAGCTCGCCCCTTGGCCGTCTACCGGCCCACCAGATACCGGCTCGCGGTGAAGTCGATGATATTCCCGCAGGATTCCAGGTCCAGAATGGCCTCGACCAGACCGTCAACGGCGGCCGCGTCTACGAGTCCGGAGAACTCGACGTTGCGTTTGAACTTGTCGATGATCCGTTCGTCGTCCGCGGGCGTCGTCAGGCACCGGCCTCCCGGCAGCGACGACGCTTTCAGCCGCCGGCCGTCCCGCAGGACGACCTCCACCGTGGTATCGTTGCCGCATTGCCGTCCCTGTTCCGGCTGGCAAAGCCGTATGCGGCGGGCCAGGGCGTCGACCTCATGGTCTGCGGCGATCCGGGCCGGGGCAATCTCCTCGGGGCCGAAGCGCCGGTTCCGGATCGCAGAGGCCACGGCGTACGGAACGCAGAACTGAGCCAGCACCTGCGGTGTCGGGTGGTCGGTCCAGGCCGCATTGCCGAAGGGAGACTCAACGCATGGACCGAATACCCTCACCTCCGCCACCTGTTCCGGCACCAATCCGTGTTCCTCCGCCAGCGAGATCGCCGCCAGCATGGCGGGCACGCTGACACCGCAGCAGGCGAAGGTCTTGTAGTTCAGCTCCTGGACGGCCCATTGGGTTCGCGGCGCCATCACATCGTCGACCGTCGGCGACGGTTCGCGGTCGTACCCGTAGAGCCGCGTCAGGGAGGCCTCCGCGCCCCCGACAATCCGGTGCGGCCCGGTGATTCCGGCGCGCGCCAAGTGGGCGGCAACGACACCGCCCCGGGCGGCGATTCCCGGTTGAATGCGCTTGGTCAGGGTTCGATCGAACAGCGCCTGCCGGTTGCCCGACGCATCGGCATACCAGATTCCCAGGGCCGCGGCGGTCTCAGCCACGCTGCACCCCAACAGCCGGCATGCTGCCGCGACCGCACCGAAGCCTCCGATCACCGATGCGGGCAGGAACCCTTTGTGCACACGCCGGGCCATGCACACGCGCCCCATCCGTCCAACCACCTCGCAACCGACGACAAGCGCGGCAAGCACATCCCGCCCCGGCGCCGTGACGGCTTCGCCGACCGCCAGCACCGCGGGAACCAGCGCGGAGGTGACATGCGCATCCGACGGGGGATGATAGTCATCGAAGTCCAGCGCGTGAAGCTGAACGCTGTTCACGAACGCCGCGGCGGGACTCGGTACCTTGCGATTCCGGAACCAGATCCGGGATTCCTCGCGTCCGCCCCAATACAGAGCGAGGTCCGTCACCTCGCCTACGCCGGGCGCGTCGTGTCCGGCAGCGGCACAGCCCAACGCGTCCAGCATGGCCATGCGTGCCGCGGCGCGGGCAGCGGTCGGAATCTCCTCGGCACGCGTCTCCACCGCCAGGCGGGCCAGCGCGTGCGTGATGACGTCGGTGCTCTCCGCCGGCTGTGCCGCCCCGGGAGGCACGTTTGTGTCCGTAGCAGACATGGCTGTTCACTCCTTCCCGGCCTGAAGGATCCGGGCAATCTCGGAGGCCAGCAGTTTCCGCCCCTCTTCCACTCTGGCGACTTTCTCGCGTTGCCGCTCCCGTGCCGCGGTCAGGCGTTCGCGGCGATCGCGAAGCATGCGCCGCGTTTCGACCGGCGCCGGCCCGCCTGTGTTGGCGTGAGTTTCGATGAAGTGACGGGGGTCGAGAAGCCGCTGAAGCGTCTCCGTGTCCAGGCCAGGAGGCTGTTCCTCCACGGCGCGGGCCGCTTCGTCGAGCATGGTTCCGGTCAATCCGGGCGCGGGAATTCCGCGCTCCCGAGCCAGGCGAACCAGAGTCGCGCAGATCCGATGTGCGCGGCGCCCGCCGTAGCCAAGCTCGCGCACCATGTGCACCACCACCTCGGTCATGCACGAATACCCCCGGCGCACGTGGTTCAGCATCGTCTCTTTCTGCGGGTGGACATTCTCCAGGATCCCCTTGAACAGCCTCAGGCAACCTTTGGCATTGGCCGTCGCCTGGATGACGCGATTGGGCAGCGTGCGCATCGTGTCGATGTCCTGGTGCGGTTCGCCTTTGCATATCGAGATCGCCGCCATGGTCGAGCCGATGACGTCGCAGGCCGTCCTGCGCACATCCTCGGTAATGCCCGGATGGCATTTCTGCGGCATCATGGAGCTGAGTCCCGACCACCCAGGGGCGACACGAATCATGTCCACCTCTTCCAGCCCCCAGATCTGGATATCGGTGCTGGTTTTGCTAAGCGACGTCAGGATGTTGGTCAGGGCGAACATGAGGGACAGGGCCTGGTCCCGGCTCGCCTCGCAGTCATACGTGGGTTCGACCAGACCGTCGAACCCCAGCAACCGGGTGAGTTCCCAGCGGTCCACGGGCCAGGCCGTGCCCGACGTGCTGCCGCACCCGCCGCTGTTCTGGTTGATCAGCGAGTAAGCGAGTTCGAGCTGGGCCACGCCCCGGAACAGGCTATCCTCGACGGAGAGGAGGTAGAGCGCCAGCGTGATCGGATTGGCCTGCGACAGGTGCGTGTGGCCCGGCATGATGGTGTCTACGTTTTGCTCGGCCACCGTGGACACCGTGTCGATCAGCGCAAACACGTGTTCGAAGAGGTCGAGAACCTGATCCCGCATCTGTAGCCGCCCCATCGGTTCCTGCATGGTCCGGCCCAAGTTGACGAGACTGCCCATGTCTTCGTTCCCGCCGAGCGCGGGGATCAGGTCGCGTTCGCCGCCGCCCTTCGTGCCGGCCGGCCCCGCCGCCTCCAACCCCTCCAGCGCCTCGAGCAGGGCTGCGGCCGTGGCGGTATCGATGATCTTGGCCGTGTGCAGACAGACCACCCACGCCTTGTCGGTACGGGTGCAGTACGTGAAACGGTTCGAATACGATGCCACGTCCGCCGCGATATCGCGGCCGAACGACCGTTCCTTCGCCGGAGGAACGCCGGCGCAGGCGCCCCAACTGCCCATGTCGTACGGGTTCGGGTAGGGGGTGTTGAAGGACTTCAGCGTGATCATTGTTCCGTGCTCCTGATCATTGCCAAGCGACATTGCTTGGCTTATATGCCCACTAATATTGCACCTTGCAAAAACTTAAAGAATGGCGTATCTTGCCAATAGCTTGGCCTATCTGACCAATCGCTTTCCGGAACGGCCAGCGATCGTCCGACATGCACTGGCTCGGGCCCGGGAGGAACGATGTGCGACAGGAACAGACCTCTGCCCGACCTGCCCCGGCGCACGCGGTACGCCTTCCGCCTCCAGCAGCAACTGCGCTGCGGGTTCTGGCACAAACCGGCCGGTCGGGAAGAGGTGAACACGCGGCAACAGGCGGATTACTCGGTGATCTACATCCTGGTCGGGAGCGGACGATACCGCGATGCGGAGGTGGATTCCACGTTCGGCCCGGGCGATGTCATCCAGCGTTTCCCAAACCGGCCGCGCGAAATCCGCTACGATGCCGACAACGAAGCCATCCAACTCGCAGTGGGAGTCCCCATCCCGATCTACGATGCTTTGGTACTCGGCGGTGTTCCGCCTTCGACCCGGGCGCTGTTCAGGGCTGGCCTGCATGAGCACCTGATCGCGCAGGGCGAACAGATCCTGTGCGAACTCCGCAACCAGCCGGACGACATGTTGTTCGAGACTCTCGCCCGCATGCACCGGCTGATCGCCGGACTGCACCGGTTCGGACACGACGCCCCGGTCGCACGCTCTCCGGAGATCGACCACGCCTGCGCCGTTCTCGGAACCGACTTCCGAACTCCGGTCCGCCTGCCCGACCTGGCGGCGCAGTTAAACCTGAGTTACACGACGTTTCGCAGACTCTTCACGAATCAGGTGAGGGTCGCCCCGGGAGACTACCGCGTGCAGCGTCGCACGGAATACGTCCAGGAACTCCTGTGCGACCGGGACCTGAGCATCACGGAGATCGCGGCGCGGGCCGGCTACCGCGATCTCTTCGCGCTCTCGCGCCAGTTCCGCCGCCAGACCGGCATGTCCCCGCGCCGGTTCCGGGAACGGTACGCTTAACCGCTCACGCGTCCAGATTCGGCGTCCGGATCCGCGGGTTGCCCGCACATCCGAGCGCATCGAAACGCTGCTGGTCGGTGAAGAGAAGAAGGATGTTGGGGCGCTGTTTCATAGCCGCCCCATTTCGCCAGGAACAACTCACGGCTGGAATCGTGGCCCGGTTCGCAACTGACGAGGATGCCTGACAGCGCCCCGGTGACTCAATCGCCGAACCAGTAATGATTCAGGTTGCTGTAAACTATCGCGTTGCCGCGTTCGACATGGCCATCAACCATGCCGGTCTGCGCATATCCGCGGTGTCTCATAGTTAGGAACCTGGGATATCCCAAGGTCCAGTAGGGACTCTCGACGCTGGTGATACACTGTCCGCCGGTGTCGTTCGTCCACCCTTCCCCGATGAGTATGGTCTCAGAAGAATGCTTGAAGGTGTCCACTCTCTTGGAAGGGATGAAGGCCGGGTTCGGCAGGGGGGCATTGATATGATGCCGGCCGTGGACTCGGTAGTTCGGCCAATACGCGTTCGGATGCAGTCCGGCAGGGATCTTGGCGCCGGTGAGTTGATACTCTTCACCTTCGGAAACCGGACAATCAAACAGGGGCAGGCTGGTAATGTACTTGGCTTCCGTTATCCGGGAATGCCACCACCAGGCGCTACCATCGGTTTGGTCATATGCCATGCTCAACATCCCGTCATAATCACTCGCATACAACACATCGCCCTGACAGATCTGTTTGAGGTTGTTCGTGCACAGTATGGTCTTGGCCGTTACCCGGGCGTTGTTCAAAGACGGCAGCAACATGGATGCCAGCACGGCGATGATGGCAATGACCACCAACAGTTCGATGAGCGTAAAAACGGAAGTTTGATTTGCTCTCGTTGGCATGTCGTTCTCACTCCTCCGGCGTACTGACCATTCGCAGGTTCTTTCGCGACCAAATGAAGGCGGACTTTGATCGCAATTGACGGTGGATGATACACCGCCGCCAAGACCGTGTCAAGCCATATCCCTGTTCCCAGAGCTGCGGAATTGACGCACGCCAGAAGTCCCAGCCATTTTGAGGATTTTCCCGCCCCCTCAACTCGGCCCAGCCACAAATGTTCTCCCGAATGTCCCGGCACTTTTCGAACTCCGTCTGCTGGACGGTACACTGCGATCTTACGGCGCGGCACGCAGGGCTTTGGGCGGATAGCCGATCTGTTTCCGGAATAATCGCGCCATCTGGCGGCCATCGGCAAACCCGCACTGCGCGGCAATGGCCTTCAATGGTTCCCGCGTCGAGACGATGAGGTTGTGCGCATGGTTCAGGCGCAGGTGCCGGAGGTCTTCCATAGGCGTCCGCCCGGTGAGGCGTGCGTAGGACCGCACAAAGTGGTACTTGCTCATGCTCGCATGTCGGGCCAGATCGTCGAGTCGCAGATCGTCGGCGAGGTGACGCCGCATGAAGGTGCGGACCACCGTGACGAGCGGGTGCTGCGCGGTGGTGCCCAGTTGCTGCCACTCCAACATCAGGGCCTCGAACAGCGCGTTCTTCAGCGGCGTGACGTGAAAGCCGCGGTTCACTTGTTCCTCGTACAGCCAGAGCGTGAGCTGGCGAATGCGACCTTGTGAATCAAAGGACCGGTGCGGCACGTCCCCGGGCACGTCAGGCCACTCGAAGCCGATGAAGTAGTGCTCGACACCCAGCTCCGGGTCGCGATGCTCGCGGTGCGGGATGCCGGCGGGATAGAAGAGCACGTCGCCCGGCGCCGTATCGTAATGATCGGGCCCCAGGTCCACATGACTCATGCCTTGGTAGAAGACGATGAGCTCGTGATAGGTATGGCCGTGCCAATCCATCAGCCATTCGCCCGTCGGGTGTGTGTGACCGACATGGAGCAGCTTGAGACCCTTTTCTTCGATGTTGCGCAATTGTAGCCCCCTTTTGGCAATCGCTGACCCTGTCATCTCTTTACTGTCCAGTGTATAGTCACACCAAGAGGACAATACATCGGAACAGCAATTACGGCAACGTCAGATACAACGCTACACGTTGGCATCACCCGAGCACGGCTTGCTGCCGGTTGAGGAGAACCAGACCCATGAGCACCGTCCCGGCCCGAGAGAAGGTCCTGTATCTTCCCATCGTCAGGGGATTCTACGACCGTGAACTGACACGGAGCGCCGTGGCGGCCGTGCGGTCCGCGACGTCCGAGTTGAGTCTGGCTGGGGTCTTCCCAGGTCCGGCGGCAGGGGGAGACGGTCTCATCCAGTCGGACGCGGACTTTGAGGCCTACTGGGCGGAATGGCGCGGTCAGTTGTATGACATCAAGGCCTTGGTCGTGCTGAGCGGCGATTTCATGCAGGAGCGGCGCGCTATGGACGCGGTTCGCCTTCTGCCGGAGGATGTTCCGGTCTTCCTGCTCGTGCACAATGACGATCCTTCGGACATGGCGCCGGGCCGTGCCGGGGACTCCCTGTGCGGGTCGTTCTCCGTGCACCACAACGTGCGCATGCTCGGTCGGCGCATGGTGCGCTCGGCGCGCCTCGACCTGTCACAGCCGGACATCGTGCGGCGCACGCTGGCCGCGTGGCAGCGCATCATGGACGGTGTCGAGGCGTGGCGCGGCATGCGGGTGGCGATGCTGGGTGTGAATCCCTCCGAGTTCGCCACGACGTTTACGAACCAGGCGGAACTGTTCCGCCTGGGGGTCTCTCTGCACCCGTACGAACTGCTCGATTTCTGGGGCGACACCGTTCTGTCCGCCAACCCCCAGGCCGCGCTGGCACTGGGCGGGATCAAGCTCCGGCAGCCGATTGCGGTCGACGATCCCCGCATCGCGACCGTGCGCGAGCAGGCTGCCGGCATCCTGGACACAACCGCAATGCCCCCTGCCACATTCGAGACCATGGCCCGTTGTTTTCTCTGGATCAAGGACGTCTTCGAGCGTGACCGGATCGATGCCGGCGCGATCCATTGCTGGCCCGAGTTCGGGCGTTACTTCGGCATGGCGCCGTGTGCGTTCGCCATGCTGGCCAATGCGCTGCTGCGCAAGCCGGTGGTCTGCGAAGTGGACCTCTGTCACGCGGTCATGGCTCGGCTCGCGTGGGTCATGACAGGCAACGCCGGGGTCATTCTCGACTTCAACAACAACGGCTGGGAACCGCGGGTCCTGAATGTTTTCCACTGTTCGCAGACGCCTCCGAACTGGCTGCGTGACAAGGGGGTTGCGTGCAGGACCGGCCAGGTCGAAGGCACGATCCGCCCCGGCGCGTTCACCGGCGTCTCGGCGGCCACGTCGGCGGACGCATGCCACGCCACGGTCTTCCGTGGCGCCTTTCTGCGCGAAGCGCCGCCGGTGCGCGGGTCCAGCGGCTGGGCGTTCGTCCCGAATCTGCCGGCCGTGCTCGAGGCGGTCCAGAACACGACGATCCACCACTTTGTCGCGTTCGAGGGTGACGTCGCGGCAGAACTGGTTGACGTCCTGCGGTTCCGTGGCGTGCAGGTGGCCGATCTGTCGTGCGAACTTCGCAGCTTGGACGAGATCGAAGCGGAACTGGGTGGGCAAGGCAAGACCGACCGGCGCCGGCCGGCCGTGTACCCGGTATAGAAACGACGTGCCGTCACACCGGACCGGTAGGATCAAGAAGGGCCATCGAGCGATGCCAACGCGAATCGAGTGTTTGCGACAGCATCTCCACGCCTTGAACGAGGCCGGGGTGAGGCGCACCACGTTCTACCCGCTCGTTGGCGCATCACTGCGGGAGAGCCGGGGCCGGCCGCGGCCGATTCGCCGCGCCATGGCGTTCGCGCACTTGCTGGACAACGTCGAACAGGTCGTGTTGCCGTACGAACTGCTGGCCGGATCGATCCAGGGCCTGTGGCCGCTGGCCAACGGCCTTCCGTCGTCCGAGGCTCGGCTCGAAGAAGCGCGGCAAGTCGTGGCGCAGCACGTCGCGAGACTCCGGCAGGGATCGTCGGCGCCGGCGGCGCGTACGGCCCGGTGGGCCTTGCACGCGCGTGACCACTTTGACGCCAACATCCCCTACGACGATCTGCAGGCCATCGCCCGCACCGTGGCTGACGCGTACACCAACGAGCCGCAACTCGACTTTGCCGAGGTGTACCGCGTGCTCGAAGACCACTTCCAGTTCGACTACGGCGCGGACACACGGCGGGACTTCGCCGAGTTGCCCTGGTTCGCGGCCAACCACTTGCACCTCAACTACGCCAAGCCGCTTCGCCTCGGGCTGAGCGGGATCCGGCGCGAGGTCGAGGCGAAACTGGCCGGCCATCCGGCGGGTGAAACAGCCGAGTTCTACCAGGCGGCGCTGATCACGGTCGAGGCCGCGATTCAGTTCGTCCGCCGCTACGGTGAAACGCTGCGTGGGGAGGCTGCGTCGTGCGCCGACGAGTACCGACAGGCCGAACTTGCCGACATGGCCACGGTCGTGGACGCCGTCGCGGAGCTTCCGCCACAGACGTTCCGCGAGGCGATCCAACTGGTGTGGCTGGTGCACGTCATGGCCAACACGGGCGGCGGCACGGCGCTCTCGTTCGCGCGCTTCGACCAATACATGTTTCCCTTCTACGACGCCGACATCAGGGCCGGTCGCCTGACGCGCGAAGCGGCGACGGAACTGGTCGCCTGCATGTGGCTCAAGGTCAACGAACCCAAGATGCGGACCGTTCAGAGCATCTGTCTGGCCGGCACCACAACGGCCGGGAACGATGGGACCAACGACCTGTCGCTGCTCTGCCTCGATGTCGCCGCCATGGTGCGCGAACCGTACCCCAATACGTGCGTCCGGGTCCGCCGGGACAGCCCTGAGGCGCTGTGGGAGCGGATTCTGAACCTCATGCGGATCGGGGCTGGCCAGCCGATGCTGTTCAATGACGACGTCATGATCCCTGGCCTGACCGCACATGCCGGCCATGCACTGCCGCATGCGCGTGACTACTACCCCATGGGTTGCGTCGAAATCATGATTCAGGGCAAGTGCGCCACGTGGCGCGGCGTCGGCGCGGTGACGTTCCCGGCCATCCTGGATGACATGTTCCGCAACGGCAGCAGTCCCAGTGGTGGGGACACCGCCGGGCCGTGTCGCGGCGAGTTGGCTTCAGCGAGCACATTCGAGGAGTTCTTCGACGCGTACCTGGCGCGGCTTCGCGAACATGTCATGGGCATTCTGGGCCACGCGGAGGAAACGTTCGAGGCAACCGCCCGGCAGCGGACCGACCCGTTTGCTTCCGCTCTGGTGGATGGGTGTCTTGAGCACGGCATGGACGTGGAGCAGGGCGGCGCCGAGTGCCCCGTGATCCTTTCGGTGGGGTCGCGTGGCATCGGCACTGCGGTGGATGCCTTGGCCGCCGTGAAAACGTTTGTCTTCGACCGCGGCGACTTGACGCTGTCCGACATGAAGGACCTGCTGGTCAACAACTTCGCGGGCTCCGAGGCGTGGCGCACGCGGCTCGCCATGCACCGTGCCGCGTTCGGCAACGATCAGGACGACGTCGACCGTATCGCGGTGCGAATCTACAACGCGTACGCCGACACGGTCACCTCGTTCCGCAGCGTGCACAAGTGTGTGTGCGTCCCGAACATGTTCAGCTACACCGACCACGTGCGCTTTGGCGAACTCATCGGTGCGACCCCGGACGGCCGGCGCCGCGGCGCACCGATCAGCGACGCGCTGGGGCCGTCGCAGGGGCGCGACGTCAGCGGCCCGACGGCGCTGATCAACTCGGCGAGCAAGTTCGACTTCCGCAAAATGACCGGGGGGTGCGCATTCAATATCAAGCTGGACACGAACCTTTTCGGTGACCGCGCCGGTCGGCGGCGCCTGGAAAGCCTGGTCCGCACCTATCTGGCGCGGGGCGGGTTGCAGATCCAAGTGAACTTCGTTGACCCGGCAGCTCTGGAGGACGCCAGAAAGAACCCGGCGCAACACCGCGACCTCATTGTCCGCGTCGCCGGGTTCTGCGAGTATTTCCACAAGCTGGACCGCGGCTTACAGGACGAGATCATCAATCGAACGGTGCAGCGGTAGCGCAGGTGCGCCACGTAAGTTGATTTACGACGTGTGCGGGTGAATCCACAGAGGGAGAAGGCGGCGCAATGGGCGGCGGGCAGTGGCGCGGGACCTCCGGGACCGCGGCAGAGTACTCGGGTCCGTCCCGGACCGAGGCCCTCGGCCGGGGACCGGCCGGTGCACCCCGCCTCGGCGCGGGACGCGCCGAGCCACCGTGCGCTCGATCGCATCTCAGCCGAGGCACGCCACGTCTCCGCGTGAGCCAGGATTTGCCCGCAGAGGTCACCCAAGAAAGGACCCGGTTCATGAAAGCCATCGTTGTGTCCGCCCCCCATGAATGGCAGCTTGCCGATGTTCCGCAGCCGGTCATTCGCGATTACGAATGCCTGGTCAAGACCAAAGCCTGCGGACTGTGCAGCAGCACGGACCTGAAAGTCATTGCCGGCAAGATCGGCGGCGGTCCGGAGAGATACCCGTTTGTCCTCGGCCACGAAGGCGCCGGCGAGGTGGTGGAGGTGGGGCGCCAGGTGCGGAACTACAAGGTTGGCGATATCGTCACCGACCCGACGCAGCGGTTCGACAACGGCTGCAAGGTCCGGCCCAATTGCGGGCAGTTCGCGGAGTACGCCATCGTGCAGGACCTCGCGGTCATGGCCGAGCTTGGCATTACGGAGAAGGCGTTCCGTGCCAACTGCTCGCGACGCGTGCCGCCTGGCCTCGCATTCGAGGACGCTGCCATGCTGCTGACCTTCAAGGAGACGCTCAGCGCACTCCGCAACTTCGGGTTCCAGCCCGGAATGGACGTGCTCGTCTACGGCGACGGTCCGGTCGGGCTGGCACTGGTGAAACTGGCGCGCCTGGCCGGGGCGGGATGGCTCGGTGCGGTCGGGCACTGGGACGAGCGCCTGGCGCGCATCGCGACGTTCGGCGGAGCGGATGCCACGGTCAACGCGAAGACGTGCGACCCCGTGGCGGCACTCAAGAACAGGAAACTGGACATCGTGATCGACGCCGTCGGTTCGTCCGCGATCATCAAACAGGCGCTCGGTATGCTCAAATCCCGTGGTAAGGTGTGTGTGTTCGGCGTGCTGGCCAAGGATGACCCGGGCGTCAACGTTCGGGACCTGCCCAACAACACGGGCCTGCACCTGCTGCAATGGCCGGTGGGTGAACACGAGGTCCACGACGAAGTGCTGGAAATGGTCAGGTCAGGCCGGCTGGACCCGAAGAACTGGTACAGCCACGTGATGCCGGTCGCGGAGTTTGGCGCGGCCGTCGAGAAAGTGCGGACGCGAGAAGCCTTCAAGGTGGTCGTGACGTTCTGACGGCTCGCGCCGGACCGGCCGCGAACACCGGGATGCGCCACGCAGCCGCTGCAATGGACGTGTTCTGGATGTAGCGTAGGCCTTGCTGGCCGATTTCCGGTGTCTTGCCCCGCCGCCTCGGTCGGGTGGGCACATGAGTCGTTACGACGAAAGGAACGGTATCCTATGGCAGACCTCAGATCGTCCGAGTCAGAGCGTAACGGCACGGCCGCGCGGCGTCAGGCATCTTCCGGTCCCCGAAGTGCGCTGGCGGCAGGGCTGTTTGCGCTTGGTGCGTGCGGCATGGCCTGTCCGGCCTTGGCCGTGGACGTTGCCGCGGCGCCAGGCAAACCGGAACCGGTCTTCATCCTCGACTTCGAGGACGGGTTCACAGCGGCGAAGGCGGCGGGCGACCCAAAGCCGACCAACGCGAACCTGCCTGAACTGGTCGCCGGGGTCACGGGCAAGGCTGCGCGCTTTTCCGAAGGGAAGGTTCTGCGCTATCTCGCGCCAGGGAATCTGTCCATGGCGCGCGGTTCGGTCTCGCTGTGGGTGCAGCCGCCGGAGTCGTACCTGACCGACGCGTGGCAGTACGTTCTGAGCACGGACGTGCCGGAGCGGGCCGGCGAACTGCCGTTCTGTTTGTGGTCGGTCCACGCGCACGGACTGCGCTACGATGTGCGCAACCGGCCGGCCATGGATATGTGCTCGCACCTCGGGCCCTCGCAAGCCTGGCGCCCGGGCGAATGGCATCACGTGGTGCTGACCTGGGACAACACCGCGTCCACGTCCTCCTATGCCGATGGGGTGCTGGCGACGCACAACCGGATGTCGGACAGCCGCAAATCGTTCATCCCGATCCAGTGGAACATCAATGACGCGCCCGCGTTCTTCCTCGGCGCGTCCGAGGTCGATGGGCGCATGGCCTGGTGCGGGCCGGTCGACGAGGTGCGGTTCTTCGACCGGCCGTTGACCGCTGCCGAAGCGCGTGCGGAGTTTGCACGTGTGCCACGGTTCAGCGTCCGGACCAAGCTCCTGGACCCGTACCTTTACGCCGGCGCGAAGGAGACCTGCCGCGTCGCCTTTGACAATCTGCGCGACGTGCCGGTGACCGTTCACCCGCGCTATTCGCTTGACGATGCGGCCGGGGCGCAGATCGCGGCCGGTGAGATCGGTGCGGTCGAGGTGAAGCCGCTCGAGCGCGACATTGTGGCGTTGGAGTTGACGGTTCCGCAGCCGGGCACATACACCGTGACGATCGCTTTTGCGGACGCCGACGGGCTGGCGCCGTTTGCCGACAGCGTCATGGGCCTGGCGCGGAAGGAAGCCATGACCGGAACCGGCAAACGCGTGCTGGTGACTGAGGTCGACGCGACCGCCCAGGCGCCGGCGGCGGAGTCGGCGCCGTCGCAGGTGCTGGAAACATCGGCAGGAAAGTACCGGGAAGCCGGTTCGAAGCGCCTGGACCGGTTCGCGATGAAGTTCACGATCGCCGAACCGCACGCGCCGCACGTGGCGGTGCTGACATGGCCGGACGACAAGCTGCGGACCATGGAGGTGGTTTACCAGCCGCTCGAATGCGGCACGGACTACCAGGGGCAGACGGGGTTGTTTGCCGGGCGCGAGTATTCGCTCTCCGGCAAACTCCAGGAGCACGTCATCACGTTCTGGCCGCTGTGCAAGGAGAACGCGTTCATCTTCATGACCGGTGAAACCGGCGCGCCGGCGGCACTGCAGGGCTTCAAAGTCTACCGTCTGCCCGAGGGCTTTGCCGCCTCACCGGTGCAGCCGTTCAGCGGCAGTGTGCCGGCACGGTCGATCGGCATGTACCACGAGGACCCGGTCATGCCGATGAACTATGGTCGTTTGGCGGACGGTCGCAGCATGAGCGCGTTCCCCGGTTTCCAGACCGTCACCGACCGGATGCTCGACTACCTGCAATCGTTCGGCCAGGACACGCTGCACTACCCCATCGCCTGGTACAGCGGGCCGCTGTACGGTTCCGACGTCGAACCGCTCGGCGGCGGGCGGGCGCATCCATACAACTACCCGCAGTACCTGGCCAAGCGTATGCAGGCGCGTGGCATGACGTTCAACGGCTGGATGCACCTGCAGCAACTCCACAGCCTGATTCCGTTCGCCCTCACCGACGAAGCACGGGTGCTGGACGGCGAGGAAACCGTGCTGAACATGCGCACCGACGGACACCTCTACTACCGTGCCTGGCACCAGCGCGACACGGCCTACAACCCGATCGACCCGCGCGTTCAGGCGGCGGTGAAAGCGGTCGTGGCCGAAATTGCGGAGCGCTTCGGCGGCGAACCGGCGTTCAAGGGCGTGACCATGAACGTAGTCGAACACTCGATGCTCGCCTTCGGCTCCATCGAGTCGGGATACAACGACGTCAATCTGCGGCGGTTCCAGGACGAGACCGGAGTCCGCATTCCGGTGGACCCGAAAGACCGCGATCGATTTACGAAAAGCGCGCGCTGGCTGCTGGACAATGCGAAGGAGGACTGGATTGCCTGGCGCTGCCGCAAGATTCACGACTACTACAAGGACCTGGCAGCGGTGCTGCGTGCGAAGCGACCGGACCTGACGCTGGGTGTCAGCATGTACGTCTACCCGGTCAACTACGGCCAGAGTCCGCGGCCGGTCGACTACCTGACCTCGCAGCGCAACGCACTTGACTGGTACCGGGAGCAGGGCATCGATTCGGCGTTGTACCGGAACGATCCCGAGTTTGTCTTCATCCGCCACACGGACGACCGCCTGCGCTGGACCCGCGGCCACCGTGGCGACCTGATGGACGTTGAGGACTTGCGCACCGCATCGATGGCGCCGGAGATTGTCGCGCCGTTGCGGCAACTCGATGCTGTGGCGCTGAACATGCACGACGTGTACTGGGAGTGCGATGTCGGACATCGCCAGCCGCTGAAGGGCATCAAAGAGCACGGTTGGCGCGTGTCGCAGCTCAACCCGAACACCTTCCAATGCCTGGAACGCTACGCCTGCGGCATGGATGCCCTCGACCCGCGGTCGATCACCAAGGGCGGTTTCGTGGTCGGCCTCATCGGCATGGAACCGTATCTGGCGCGGTATGCGCAGGCGTTCCGCGCTCTGCCGGCGGTGAAGTTTGAGGACATCGATGCGGCGACCGACCCGGTGCGGGCGCGGCAGAAGGTGGTGGATGGGAAGAATTACTTCTACCTCCAGAACCGGCTGCCGGTGCCGGTCGAGACGACGGTCGCGCTCAAGGGCGAGGGCGAGGTCACCGACCTGGTGGCGGGAGCGCCCGTGACGCGCGCCGGGGACGGGTTCCGGGTCACGCTCGAACCGTACCAGCTCTACGCCTACCGCGGCGCGAATGCCGGACCGGTCGTCACGGGCGTGGAGGCGCGCCTCCCGGACGGGTTCGTTGCGGGACTCGCGGCGAACCTGGACGAGGCGGCACGGAAGTACGCAACCCTCGAAGCGGCCGGAGCACCCGTGAAGGACCTGGCGCCATCCCTGAAGTACGCCGACCAGTGCCGGTCCGGTAAGCGCTATGCCCGTCTGTATTTCCTCTTGCAGGAGTCCTGGCGCGGCAATCTCGAGCGCATGACCTCCGACCCCAGCTTCCCGGCGTTCCTGAATGTGCCGCCGGAATACCTGCAAAGCGTGCAGGCGGTGCGCACACTACGCGCGGTCAAGGCGGGCGGACCGGTGCAGATCGACGCGCGATTCGACGAGCCGGCATGGGCCGGCGCGCCGGAGTTCACGGCGCTGTCCAACTTCCTGGTCGTGCGGGATGCAATACTTGCCAAACCCGCCGCCGAACCCGTAAGTCTGCGCCTGCTGTACGACGAGAACAACCTGTACGTCGGCGTGCACTGCAAGGACAGCGCACCGGCCAAGATCGTCGTGAAGAAGGGACAGCGCGACGCATCGGTCTGGGAAGACGATGACGCGATCGAGATCTTCCTGCGCACGCCGGCACTCGGCGCCAAGGGGCACGGACACTTTGGGGTCAATGCCGGCGGCAGCCGCACCGACCTGTTGACCGGCAACCTGAAGTGGGATGCCGAGTGGCAGGCCGCCGCCACGGTCGTCGATGACGGGTGGGTTGCCGAGATCGCAATCCCGTTCGCGGCGCTCAAGGGTGCAACTCCCGCCAGCGGCTGGACCCTCAACCTCGCACGCACGCAGCGCGACCTGCCCAAGTCCGCCATTGTCGCCACCCAGCAGGAGGAATGGAAATGCGAAGTCCGGTTCGCCCGGATCGAGTTCGAATGAAGGAGGTGACAGAGTGGAAACGATCAGGACCGCCATCATCGGCTACGGTTACGCGGGCAAGGTGCTCCACGCGCAACTGGTCCGGGCCGCCAAGGGCCTGGAACTGTACGCCGTAGCCAGCCGTGACCCCGCGCGCCGTCAGCAGGCGGCCGCGGACTACGGCGTCCGAACGTTCGAGTCGGTCACGGAACTGCTGCGGGATGACAGCGTCCAGCTTGTGGTGCTCGCGACCCCGCACGACACCCACGCCGAACTGGCGGTCCAGTGCCTGGAAGCCGGACGGCATGTCGTTACCGACAAGATCATGTGCCTGACGACCGCGGAAGCCGATGCCATGATCGCCGCGGCGAAACGCAACCCGCGTCTGTTGAGCATTTTCCACAACCGGCGCTGGGACGGTGATTTCCTGACTTTGCGGAAAGCGGTTGCCGACGGCCTGCTCGGCGAACTGCTCGTGGTCGAAGCGGCCGTGGTCGGGTTTGGCACGCCTAACCCCGAACGCTGGCGCGCCCAGCGCCAGCACGGCGGCGGCACCTTCCGCGACTGGGGTGCGCACCTGCTCGACCAGGCACTGCAACTCATCGATGCCGAGGTCGTCTCGGTCTACTGCGACATGCTTTACACCGAACCAAGGCTGGACGTCGAGACCGCCGCGCGTTGCCTGTTCACGTTTGGGAACGGGGTCCGGTACGTCGTGGAGACGGGGGGTATTTCGGCGCTCTCGCGGCCACGCTGGTATGTGCGCGGGAGAACGGGCGCGTTCCTCAAGGAAGGTCTGGACCCGCAGGAGACGGCCTTGCGCAACGGCCAGGTGGATGCGAACCTGCCGCAGGCCCCCGAGCATCGGGCGCGGGTCGTGTGCAACACGCCGAACGGACGCAAGGAACAGACGCTGGAAACCATTCCGGGCAACTGGCCGGCGTACTACCAGAACATTGCGGACCATTTGTTGCGCGGCGCTGAACTGGCGGTCACGGCCGCGCAGGTCCGGCGTGTGGTGGCTCTGATCGAGGCGGCCACGGAGTCGGCGCAGACCGGCCGCGTGATTGCGACAAGCATTTGAAACCCTGACGCGGCCTGGGCCGCAACCAAAGGAGGTAGTCATGCCATCAGAAGATCGCCATGAAACGCTCCGGAACGAGTCCCCGTTCGGGTTCTGCCTGAACACCGCTACTATCCGCGAACAGCACTTGGGTATCGTCGACGAGATCAAGTTGGTTGCCGAGATCGGTTACGGCGGGATTGAACCGTGGGTCCGCGAACTGGACGCCTATGAACAGGCAGGCGGCCGCCTCAGTGATTTGCGCCAGAGGATAGAGGACCTCGGCCTTCACGTCCCGGGCGCCATTGCGTTCTTCGCCTGGGCGGACGCGGACGCGGACAAGCGGCGCGGGGAGCTGGAGAAAGCACGCCGCGAGATGGCGAAAGTGGCCGCGATCGGCGGCAAGACCATTGCCGCCCCGCCGTTCGGTGACTGTGCCGGTCGGACACTGGATGAACTGGCCGAGTGTTACCGGGATTTGCTCGCCGTCGGCCGCGAGATGGGCGTGACCCCGGCGGTCGAAGTCTGGGGGCATGCCAAGGTGTTGTCGCGCCTTTGCGACGCGGCGTACATCGTCACCGCCGGCAATGCCCCCGATGCCTGCATGGTGCTGGACATCTACCACCTCTACAAAGGTGGCGGCGGCTTCGATGGCATCGGCCTCATCGCTGGCAGCGCCATCGGCGTCTTCCATTTCAACGACTACCCCGCCGTTCCCGGGCGTGCGGAGATTGCCGACAAGGACCGGGTGTTCCCAGGCGATGGGGTCGGACCCGTGCGGCAGGTGCTCACGAGCCTGCAGGCCATCGGCTACCGCGGCATGCTGTCCCTGGAGCTGTTCAACCCCGAGTACTATCGCCGCCCCGCCGCGGAAGTGGCCCGCGAAGGCCTCGCCAAGATGCGCGCGGCCGTCGCCGCGGCACTGCATGCGCAGCAATGAGAGAGGTCGTCCGCAGCGACAAGCCGGAGGACGCAGTATGAAAACAACGGGGCATAGGAGCTTGTTCTTTGCTGCCCTCTGCCTGGCCTTGCGAGTGGCGCTTGGCGGCGCCGCGTCCGCCCAGGCCCAGGCCCAGGCACCACCAATGCCAACTATCGTGGAGGGGGAGGATTGGACGTTTCCTTCTGGAATCCCGGATTCCCCGCAAGGTGGGTTGCGTAACCTGGGATTCAGATTCGTCGCTCCGGAAGCGCCCCTGTTGAAGTCCAGTCTCGTGATTGTCTGGTGGGGTGACAAGATGAATCCGCGGCCGGGCGTCTTCGACTTTTCATCCATTGATGTGCGGTTGTCGGAAATCGCTGCTGCCGGCAAGCGAGGTGGGTTGTATATCGTGAACTGGAATACCAAGGGGATTCCCGCGTGGGTGGATATCCCGCGTTCACACTCCATGGTCAATCCATTCCAGCGACCGTTCATGGACGCGTACAAACAGCTCATTGTCGCGCTCGGCAATCGTTACGCCGCCGATCCGAGGGTTGAAGATGTGCGAATGTGCACGTTCATGTCCGGCGAAACGCTTTGGCTTCCCGAGCAGTACAAGACGGATTGCGGGTACGAGCCGACGGGAAGAGAGGTCCGTGAGTACATCCGCGAGATCGTGGCGGCGTACGAGGCGGCTTTCCCCTTTGAAAAGCTCGTTTTTCACGTCGGCAATGTGGGTAACCATTTCGCGGAACAGTGGCGGCGGCGCGGCGGCGCGTTGAGCCAGGGCGGGTTGCCAGCCTGGTGGCCGAGGGCGTTCTCCTACGGCGGCCACTACGACATTGTTCAGCAGAAACTCGTCCCCATGTATCCGCCTGTGGTTCTCATCCCGGAGCTTGAGGGGGAATCATGGTTCGGCAGAGGAAAGGTGAACGAGGAGACATTCAGGTTCTACGTCCTTTGGGCCGCGGCGCTTCACTGCAAGTACCTTTCCATGCACCCGCAGGTGCTTTCCGAAGGCGAGAAGAACTACGAAAAGCTCTTCTATGGCGAGCAGAAGGACTTCGTGCATGAGCCGTACTTCAAACCGCTCTGTCAATGGGCAAACAAGAACCTGGGAACGCAGGTTGAGAATGCTCCGGAGGCATTCGCCGCCCTCACCCAGGCGCATCCCGGTCTGAGCGCTGAACACACGTACCTTCGACGCGAATCGGATTGGCCTATCTCAAAGTGCATTGGCGCGGTCTGCCAGCCGAATCGTCTGCCGCCCAACTGGGAGCGCCGCCGTTTCTGCGTCAACAACGTCGAGCGATTTCTCTACGAGGACATTGTTCTGGACGGGTCCGTTCCGTGCGACCGCTCGGAGCTTGTCGGGATGTTCAACGAAGAGAACGGGAAGCAGATATCCGTGGCTCGTCGTACGGACCGCGCCGGAGGGAAGGACTACTTGTGCTTTGACATCGACGACCGTTTCATCTTTGATCAGGTCTTGCCGGTCCAAATCAGGGTGAGTTACGTGGACCGGGGCCAGGCCGCTTGGCAAGTCGAATATGATGGCGGAGATGCGACGGGTATTCTGAAGACCCAGGCGGTCGCCAACACCGGTACCGACGCTGTCAAGACCGCGATATTCACGGTAACAGACGGGCGCTTTGGCAACAACGTGCCGGGAATGCTGGATTTCAGGATTTACAATGGCGGCAAGGAAGACGTCGTCGTTCGGCTTGTCCGGGTGGTCAAACTTCCCACGCCATGAGTACAGGGTGAACGGCAGCGCCGGGACGCGAGCGCAAGACGTCGAGCCGGTCATTGCCAGGAGCCACTCGAAAGCAAGGAGTATGCTGGTGAAAACATGCCTGTTCTCGAACATCTTCGCCAAGCAACCACTGGAAGAGGCCATGGACGCTGCATCGCGTTTCGGCTATGCGGGTGTCGAGCTTCTGGTGGGCTGGGGCGCGAACCATCTCGAACCCGATATGCCCGCAGCCCGGGTTAAGGAGATTCGCCGGATGGCCGACGACAAGGGCCTTTCCGTGGCGGGCATCTACACCAACCTCGGCGGTCACGCGCACCTGGGCGTGGCCGGCCCCGAAAGCAGAGCGGAACTCGACACGCTCAAGGTGTTCTGCGAGCAGGCGAACGTCCTTGGTTGCGGCGTGGTCAAGGTCGGTGCTGGCTCTCGGAATGAGGAGCACAATACGGAGACCGCGTTCGGCCACGCCGGCGATTGGCTGAGACGGGCGAGCGAGACGGTGCAGCCATACAACGTGCGCAGCGCCGTGGAAATCCATTTCCGCCAGCAGGTCGAGACCGCCGAGCAGGCGCTGGCCATGGCGACTCGGGTCGCGCACCCGAATTTTGGCATCATCCACGACGCCGGAAATCTGTTCATCGCTGGCTGTGACTGGGGGGCCAGCACCGTGGAACTGCTGGGCAAGCACATCGTTCATGTGCACATCAAGGACGTGAAGGAATCTGCTGCGGCTGGCATGTTCAAATACCGGGACAAGCAATTTCAAGGTGCGTTTCTGGGAGAGGGCGATGTGGATCACGGTCCGGTGCTCGGCGCTCTGCGGCGTCTGGGTTACCAAGGCTTCCTGTCCTGCGAATGCATGCGGAAGGACAAGCCTTGGGAAACGGCCGAACATGAAGCGATGGCCCTTGGCCGCTTGCTGGCTGATACCCGGGTGGTCCGCGCCGGCGAGGAGTGACCATGCTGTTCGGACTCGATCTGGGTACATCGTCCCTCAAAGCCGTCCTGCTGGACCCGGAAACGGGCCGGATGGTCCAGGAGAAGGCGCCCCTGTCCATTCTGCAGCCAGCCGCCGGTTGTGCCGAGGCGGACCCGGAGACGTGGTGGACTGCCTTGGTTCAGGTTCTGGCCAGGCTGCGGGACAAGGCACCTGCGGACTTCGCTGCGATCGAAGCTGTCGGCATCAGCACCATCTTTCCGGCGCTGGTGCCCATGGACGCCGCCGGGCGGCCGTTGCGCAACTCCCTGCTTTACTGCGATCTGCGCAGTGTCCCGCAGGTGAATGCTCTTGCCACGCGCCTGGGCCTGGGCGAATTCGAGCGGCGCACTGGGAACCGGCTCACGCCCGGCACCTGCACGCTGCCGGGCATCTGCTGGTTGCGCGAGAACGAGCCGAATGTCTTCGGCGCGACGCATGTCTTCGGTCAGGCCACCACCTTCCTGATTCAGCGCCTGACCGGTGCGTGCGTGCTTGACTACACTCAGGCCAGTCTGTCCGGAATGACTCTGTCCGGCAGAGAGGATGCTTGGGACGACGCACTGCTCGAACTGGCCGGCATCGGTCCGGAACGGCTGCCGTCGCTGATGCACTCAGGCGCGGTCGCCGGGACCGTCACCCAGGCGGCGTTCGAGGCGTGCGGACTCCGCAAGGGTGTTCCCGTCGTCGCGGGAGCGGGCGATGCGCCGCTGGCCGCGCTGGGCGGCGGAGTCGTGGGCGCGCATGAACTGTTCTGCTCCGCCGGCACGACGGATTGCCTTTTGTTCACCGGCCCACGCGCGCCGCGTAACCCGGTCTTCGCGAACTGCCGGTATGCCCTGCCAGAGTTGTGGGTCTCCATCGGCACCATGACGGCCGGCGGCGGGTCCATCAAGTGGTGCTGCGACCGACTGCTGCACTGCACGCCGGGTGAGATGACCGCTTGGGCGGAACGGGCCGCCCCAGGTTCCGGTGGCGTGGTGTTCCTGCCCTACCTGCAGGGCGAGCGCACGCCGTGGTGGGACCCGCAGGCACGCGCGATGCTCTTTGGCCTGACGGCCGGGACCGGCCGCGAAGAAGTCTGCCGTGCCGTGTTCGAGGGCGTTGCGTTCGGCTGGCGGCAGATCGTCGGAATGCTCGAACACGAGTACGGGTTCAAAGCCGCCGAGGCGATCTGCGCGGGCGGCGGCACCACGAACCGGTTCTGGAACACCGTCAAGGCGTCGGTTCTCGGCATTCCGGTACGCACGCTGCGCATGCCGGAAACGGCCAGTCTCGGCGCTGCCTTGATCGGTGGGCTCGGCGCCGGAATCTTCAAGACCCCCGAAGCCGCGCGGGCTGCCACCGAACCGCTCCGAAGCTCGGACGTTGCCTTACCTGTTCCGGGCTGGATCGAGACCTGCCAGGAAAACTACCAGACCTACGTGAACGCGTACCCCGCCACCCGAGACCTGCTCCCCGCGCACGGGGAGTGATGCGGCGGCGGGTGCCAACCGCATCGCACCGGGCGTCCGACCGAGCCGTCCCCACCGACGGGCGGGATGAGGGAGCGGTCTCTTGGAAACCGCTCGCTGACACGCGCGGCTCGGACTGACATGCACCCGCGACTCCCATGAACCTGAAGGTGCCCGGGAGCCCGCGAGGACGCGGGCGCTCCG
>MHBL01000372.1 GCA_001803235.1 Lentisphaerae bacterium RIFOXYA12_64_32 | reverse complement strand
GGTCAGTAACCCGCAGGGTATGATCGGGCGGTCCCCGCCCGGGGGTGCTGACGCATTACGAGTAAAGCCGGGTAGGTCGCGGTGCCAGCCCGGACCGGCCTTGCTTGACCGACCGTACCGCGGGCGGCCCTCCGCCCGCCATCCGAGCCTTAGCGCTACGTGTGTGCCGTGAAGCGGGCGGAGGGCCGCCCGCGGTACGGTCGGATGGTGGCGGGACTCGATCCGCTGCGTGCACAGGTCGGCTTTTTTTCAATCGTCGCCCCACCGAGACGAGCTCGGTGGCGGCGCAGAGCATGCCGCGAGTAACATGGGACTGAAAGGTGCCGCCTTGCGACCCGCTGTTGGAGTTCACAGCTTCAGCGTGTTCCCCGGGCGCTCCGAAGACACGCTAACGCCGTGAACTCCAACGTGACGAGCACCTTTCACTGACGCTTCACCCTTGCGTCTTCAGGTGTCCACCGTCGACCTGAATGAGGGGGTGCGTCACGCCCCTCCCAGATACGACTCGCGCACGGACGGGTTGGTGGCGAGGTCTGCGGCGGGGCCTTCGAGCGTGATGGTGCCGGTTTCGAGGACATAGCCGCGGTGCGCGATCTTCAGGGCGTGCCAGGCGTTCTGCTCGACCAGCAGGATTGTCTTTCCGGCCTGGTTCAGGTTGACGACAACGTCGAAGATGGTATCGACCAGGACGGGGGCCAGTCCCATGGTGGGTTCGTCGAGGAGGAGCAGTTCGGGATCCTGCATCAGGGCTCGGCCGATGGCGAGCATCTGCTGTTCACCGCCGGAGAGTGTGCCGCCGCCTTGCGTACGGCGTTCCGCCAAACGCGGGAACATCGCGAACACCCGCTCCTTCCGTTCCCGGATGACGCGACGGTCGGGTTCGATGTAGGCGCCGAGGTCCAGGTTTTCTTCGACGCTCAGGGGCGCGAAGATGCGGCGTCCCTCGGGAATATGGCCGATGCCCAGGGCGGCGATGTGGTGCGGTTGTCGGCCGTGGATGGCCTGGCCGTGGAAGAGAATCTGGCCGTCGCGTGGCTTGAGCAGTCCGGAGATGGCCCGCAGCGTCGTGCTCTTGCCGGCGCCGTTGCCGCCGATCAGGGTGACGATCTCGCGCTTCCGAACCTCCAGAGAGACTCCCTTGAGGGCGTGAATGTGACCGTACGCAGCATGGACCTGGCGCAGTTCCAGGACGAGTTCCGCGGCGGTCTCGGTTGGGCGCGTCTCGGTCATAGCACGTGCTCCTCGCGCCCGCTCTTGCCGAGGTAGGCCTCGATCACGTCCGGGTCGTTGCGGACGTCGGCGGGTTTGCCTTCGGCAATTTTCCGGCCGTAGTCCAGTACGACGACGCGATCAGAGATACGCATCACCAACTGCATGTGGTGTTCGATCAGGACAAGGGTGAGCTGGTGCTCGTCACGCAGGCGGTGCAGGAAGGTGGTCAGGTCGGCCGTTTCCTGTGGGTTCATGCCGGCGGCCGGTTCGTCGAGCAGGAGGAGTTTGGGGCGCAGTGCCAGAGCGCGTGCGATCTCGAGCCGCCGCTGCGCGCCGTAGGGAAGATGGCGTGCCAGTTCCGACGCGCGGTCTTTCAGTCCGACGTAGTCGAGCAGTTCAAGCGCCGCCTGTCGCATCTGCTGTTCGGCCCGGGAGAAGGTCGGCGTCAGAAAGATGGCCTGCAGGTAGGAGTAATGGGTGTGGATGTGGAGGCCGACGAGCACATTTTCAAAGACCGTCATGGCCCCGAACAGCCGGATGTTCTGGAAGGTGCGGCCGATCCCGCAGGCGGCAACCCGGTCCGGTGCCTGTCCGGCAATGTCACGCCCCTGGAACAGGATGTGGCCGCTGTCGGCTCTGTAGAGGCCGGTCAGGACGTTGAACAGCGTTGTCTTCCCGGCGCCATTCGGGCCGATGATCGACAGGACTTCACTCTCGCGCACATCGAGCGTCACGTGGTCCACGGCGGTCAGGCCGCCGAAGGACTTGGTAAGGTCCTGGACTGCAAGGACGGTCTTGTGCGGTTGCTCGGGCTGCGGTGGGCTCGAGGCAGGTTTCACGGTTGGCGGGCAGGCGTTCGCGCTGCCCGACGCCGCCGTGCGCCCGGGGTTCGGAGCTGTTGAGCCTATGGCCGCGTTGGCGGTCATTCCTTACCCTCCAGCTCCAGGCGATGCCGTTGCTCTGGGATCAGGCCGCTGGGGCGGAAGATCATCATGAGGACGATGATCAGCCCGAAGATCATGCGCTCGTACTTGGCCGGTTCCAGTTGCGAGGGGATACTGGCGAAGTCGTAACGGAGAAAACCCAGGTCAAGCACAAACCCGGACTGTCGCAGGCTGTTCAGGGAGTCCGAGAGGTTCTTGAGGATCTCGATGTTCAGCAGTGTGACCGCCGCGGCGCCCAGGATGGCGCCCCGGATCGATCCCATGCCGCCCAGCAAGACCATGACCAGAATGGTGATGGACTGCAGGAAGGTAAACGAGTCGGGGCTGACGAACAGTTGCTTGGCTGCGAAAACGGCCCCCATTGCACCCGAGAACGCGGCGCCGGTGGCGAACGCCAGCACCTTGGCTTTGATCACCGAGATGCCAACGGACTGTGCGGCCATTTCGTCCTCGCGGATGGCGACCCAGGCTCTGCCGAACCGGGACCGGTCCAGGCGGGTACTGATCAGCACGACAGCGCCGGCGATTGCCAGGACAAGAAAGTAGAAGAAGATCGAGTACCCGAGGACCGGTGGCACGTGGATGCCGAGCGTGTCCAATCCGTGGGTCAGCCATCCGATGGGCGGGCGTTCGATGGGCGAGATGCCCTGCGGACCGTTGGTGATGTTCAGCGGGTGGTCGAGGTTGTTGGCCAGAAGCCGTACGACTTGCCCCAGGCCGAGCGTGACCACGGCCAGGTAATCGCCGCGGAGCCGGAGCGCGGGCAGTCCAATCAGTACGCCGGTCAAGGCGGCGACCATCACGGCCAGGACGACGAACAGGTAGAAGTACGGCCAGCCCGCGAGCGGGAAGTGGTTGCCGGCGAGCAGTTCGTTGGCCTGGGGTGAACCGAAGATGGCCCACGTGTACGCGCCCAACCCGAAGAACCCGGCGTAGCCCAAGTCGAGCAACCCGGCCATACCGACCACGATGTTCAGGCCGAGCGCCAAGGCCGCGTAGATACCGATCTGGGTGCCCAGCTCAAACAGGAAGCTGTTCTGGATCCCCGCCATGGGCACGGCGACGACCAGGATTCCTGCCAGGACCACCCCCTGTACCCAGCGGGATGCCTTAGCGGTGAGGCAGGCCGCCATGACCGCGAGCACCGGCAGCAGCGATAGTGTCCCGTGCGGGTGGAGCATCAGCAGCGCGGCGCTCAGGACGCCCGCGGCCAGCAGAATGGCGCTGTTCCGTCGTTCGTTCATGCTCGGTCCGATGACGCCTTTCCCATCAACCCTTGGGGCCGCACCAGGAGCAGCAGCACCAGGACCGCAAAGGCGAGGATGTCCGTGTACTCCGAGCCCACGGCGCCGTTGGTGAACAACGGCAGGTATGTGCCGCCCACGGTTTCGATCATTCCCAGAACCAGGCCGCCGACCATGGCGCCGGGGATGCTGCCGATTCCGCCCAGGACCGCGGCGGTGAACGCCTTCAACCCAGGCACAAAGCCGACAAACGGATTGACCTGGGTGAACATGATGCCGAACAGGACACCGGCCACGCCGCCGAGGAACCCGCCCAGCAGGAACGTCCGCGAGATGACTTGGTCCGGGTTCACCCCCATGAGACTGGCGGTCTGCGCATCGTGCGCCACGGCGCGGATGGCCTTGCCCATGCGCGTGCGTTTGACCAGCAGCGTCAGGCCAATCATCATGAGCATCGCGACCGCGATGACGATGATGGCTTTGACCTGGACTTCCGTGCCGAGCGGGAGTTTGACCGGGTGCTCGATCGGCGTGCAACTGGGGTAGTTGAGGTAGAACTCGTTGTGCCACAAGCCTTCGATGAGACGCACCAGATCCTGGAGAAAGAAGGACACCCCAATGGCCGTGATCAGGGGCACCAGGCGGTTACTGGTGCGACGACGCAAGGGTCGGTAGGCCAGGCGCTCGATGCCGACCGCCACCAGGCCGGCAACGCTGCCGCCAACCAGAATGGCGGCAGCCAGGAGAACGAACGTATTCGGTGCGGCCGGTTGGCCGTAGCGGAAGACCTCGGCGCCGGCGATGGCGCCGATCATGAATACTTCCGAGTGCGCGAAGTTGATCAGGCCGAGCACGCCGTACACCATGCTGTAGCCGAGCGCAATCATAGCGTACACGCACCCGAGCAGGAGCCCCTCGATGATGACACCGGGCAGGATTTGTAGGAGTGCTTCGCCCAAAGGTCGTGGTCTCTCCGCCGGCCGCAGGGGCCGCAAGGTCATCGGAACGTAGACGGCCGGGGTCGACTGCAGTCGATTGCGGTCGATTGCAGTCGATAGCCGTCGATGTGTTTGCCGGTTGGCCCGTTCACGTCCTTCATGGTGTCATCAGTTCCCCGGCGGGCCGGCCGAAATCACCTTCACCGTGGTGCCGGGGTAGGCCGATTCCTTGAGCTGTACGATGTAGTAATCGGCTTTCTTCCGGTCTCCCTTGTCATTAAACTCAATCAGCCCGGTGATCCCCGGGAAGGAGATCTTCCGCACCGCCTTGCAGACGTCGACCCGTGCGGGCGTCTGGCCGGGGTTCTGAAGGGTCAACTCCTTGAGCGCCGCGATGAGTACGTTTGCCGAGTCGTAGGCATACAGGGCGAACGATTCAGGCTTCTTCGTGAACTTGGCCTCGAAGCTCTTGGCGAACTCTGCCGCGGCCGGATATTGATCGACCGGCCCGGCCACCGTTGTGTAGTAGGCGCCCAGCGCCGCGTTCTGCGCAATCCGCACGAATTCCGATGAGTCCATGCCGTCCGGCCCCATGAACACGGCCGGGATGGACTTCTCGCGCATCTGCTTGAGCAGGAGGCCACCTTGGTCGTAAATGCCGCCGAAGTAGACAAAGTCCGGTTTGTGCACCTTCATCTGCAGGATCAGTGACTGGAAATTCGCTTTTTCCTCGGTCCCGACGAATCCGACAACGGTGGCCCCCAAACCGGCGGCTTTCTGCTTGAACGCCTCGGCCACGCCCTGGCCGTAGGCGGTCTTGTCGTTGATGACCAGCACTCTCTTCGCCTTCAGTTCGGTGACGGCAAACTCCGCGCCGACCGGTCCCTGCACATCATCGCGTCCGCAGACTCGGTTGATATTCGGGTAGCGCCGCTCGGTCACCTTCGGATTGGTGTTGGCGGGCGAAACCATGCAGAGGTCGTAATCCTTGTAGACTTCCGAAGCCGGGATGGCGACCCCGGAGTTGAAGTGGCCGACCACGCCTAGAATTTCCGCGTCGTTGACCATGCGTTTGGCCACGGCGACGCCAACGTCGGGCGAGGCCTGGTCGTCCTGGGGCGTGAGTTCCAGCTTGATGCCGTGCGCCGCGAAGGCGCTTTGCGCTTCTTCCACGGCAAGCTGTGCTCCGAGCTTGACCATCTCGCCCAGTGCGGCCTGTGCCCCGGACAACGGACAGGCGGAAGCGATCTTGATCGTTTGTGCATCGGACGTGAACTGCAGAGCGACAATTCCCGCTGCAAGCAACGGGAGCATCTTCGAAACGTTCAAGGGAACACCTCGATCAGCAAGCGGACTTCCCGATACAACGGTCGTCACGGGGCGGATCATTCCGAATCCGGCCAGAACTCAGCGCGGTGCCCACGAAGCCAACACGGCTGTTGCTGCGTCCAGCCCCAGCCAAACCCTTGAATTATAGGACGTGACGGACGCGGATCAAGTCGCGGCGTCGAAGCTTGCACGCACTTGGTTGCGGCTGTCTCCTGCACAGTCAGGCTGCCGTTCTGTTCGTCACCTAAAGCCTTCAGGTGTCAGCCAGATGCATCTGGCCCAGGCCGCTGGGATGGGCCAGGCGGTCGTGCGGTGGGGGCAGGGCTCGTCAAGCTGTCCGATGGCCCATGGGCACACAACGCTGCGGCGTTGGTCATTTTGACACCGGCGTCGTGCATGGCAGCCAGCGCTGCTGGAATGTCGTCAGGCTTGAGCCCGACGCCGCGGCAGGCGTCTTCCACCACCCAGGTCTCGAACCCGAGTTGGACCGCGTCGAGGGCAGAGAACTTCACGCAATAGTCGGTGGCCAGGCCGCACAAGACGATCCGGGTAACGCCTTGCTCGCGCAGCCAGTCCCCGAGTCCGGTGGCTTGGCGGTGCCCGTTGTCGAAGAAGGTGCTGTAGCTGTCGATCGTCGGGTCGGTGCCTTTGGGGCACAGACGCACGATACGCCGGATGTCCAAGTCCGGGTGCAGCATGGCGCCCTGGGTCCACTGCACGCAATGCACCGGCCACAGCACCTGGGGCAGGCCGCCCAACTTAGCCAACTCGAACGGCTGGCGTCCCGGGTGGTTGGCCGCGAAACTGCCGTGGTTCCGAGGATGCCAGTCCTGTGTCGCCACCACCAGATCGAAGTGGCTCTGCAGCCGGTTCACCACCGGCACCACCGCGTCGCCGTCCGGGACGGCCAGGGCGCCGTCGGGGCAGAAATCCCTCTGTATGTCAACGATGACGAGCGCGTTCATGATACGGGACTCCAGATTTCAGTCAGGCGTTCTGTCTGATCCGTCGAATTCGTCCGATCCGTCTGGGCCGCCCATGCCCTTTTTGTCCCCTGGCACCCCTCAACTACAACTCGAAATTGAACCCGCTCTTGGCCATCTGGTCACATTCATCCGCCTCGAAGCTGTAAAGACGTGCGGCGCGGCGGGAGGCGTCTACTTCGCCTTGATCGGGGTGAACTCGAGGTTGTCGATGTAGAACACCGACGGGCCGTCCGTGACGGACATGAAGACGACGCAGTTGAGGTTCTGGAAGTCGGGGGCGCAGGCGGTGTCGTTGAAGGATTGCGGCGCGGCGTTGGGCAAGGTCAGGGCGAGATTGTACTTGCCGGCGGCCTGGGGGCCGAGGCCGCAGTCGATCGCGACGTGTACCCACTGGCCGGCTGGGAGTTGCAGCAGGCGCTTGCCATTGGCGGAGAGCCAACCGGCGGCGTCGGTCGTAAGGTTCGGCCCCATATTGAAGTTGTACGGGTCGTCACGCCAGTCCAGCGCGACCAGGGCGCCGGTCTCCCAGCGCAAGTCGAAACTCATCTTCAGCGAACCGTTCTCTTGCTCCAGCGGATAGGTGACGTAGGGGAAGAAGTTCTGGCCCAGTCCGGCGGCATCGGTGAATTTGATGCTGTGTTTGCCGGCGGCTGCCGTCTCGTTGGTCACGCTCGCGGTGCCGTCGCCCTTGTTGCCGACGTGCGCGTTGCGTTCCGACTCGCCGACCGCATAGTCCTCGTAGTCGCGGCGCGGGGTCTGGGCTTTGTCAGCCTCGGCCGGCGGCGTGTAGTCCATGGCGTCGCGGACGACCTTCTCTTCCGGGCGCGGCCAGGTGCGGCGTTCCGGGCTCGCGTAGTTGCCGACCGTGCTCAGGTCGATCGGCTTGAATCCCAGGGCGAGTGCGGGTGACGTCGGCTTGAGGCGGTAGTCGTGGTTGGCGGGATCGACGAACTGTGGATCGGCGACGACCGTGTTCTCGTCCTGGCCCAGTTTCAGCCAGGCGTCCCACGACTTGCTGCGTGCCGCTTTGGGGACACCGCTCACCGTCGGTTTGTCGCCGTTGGCCCAGATGAGGTTGGAGCGGAAGAGATAGCCGTCCTTCTCGGGTTTGCGCACGTTGTAGACATTGGCACTCTTGCCGGGGTAGGCGAAGATGTTGCGCTCGACGCGGTTGCCGGTCGTCTCATACTTGGTCCAGACGCTCAGGTACGCCTGATTCTTCTGTCCGTCCAGGCAGATGTTGTTCTCGAAGACGTTCTCCATACCGCCGTTGACCATATAGGCCCCGAGCACGGTGTTGTAGATCACGTTGTCGTGGATCTGCCAACCGCTCGAGTGCGTGTCCAGGTAGATACCCCAACTGTAGAGCGGCGCGACGAGTTGGCCGGTGGCCGCGTCCGTGCCCCAGCCGCCGGAGTCGTGGACGAGGTTGTGGTGGATCGAGTTGTTCCAGTTCCACCTGCGGTTGCGGGCCATCTGCTCGTCCATCGGCAGTCCCCAGTCCATGGCCGTCGCCGCCTCGATGGTGCTGGTGTCCAGGGTGACCAGGTTGGAGTGGTGGCAGTTGTTGTAGGCAATCTCGCAGTCGCCGCCCACATCCATGCCAATCGCGTACCGAGGCGTGTCGTGAATGTGGTTGTGGGTGACCTTGACGCGGGTGCAACGGTGCATGTACAGGCCGCCGCAGCGGTTGTGGATGCGGCCCCAGCCGATGTCCCAGATGTAGCAGTTGTCGACCCCATGGTCCGTGACGCGCTCGTGGTCCTTGCTGGTCCCGAGAATGCTCACCCCGTCGCCCTGCGTCTGCGTGATATCGCAACCGGCGACGCGGCAGGCGTGCGTGTCGTCGCCCAGGTAGACGCCGACCTCGGCATTGCGCAGATCGCAGGCGGTCACCGTGCAGTTGCGGGCACCGCGCATTTCGATGGCGCGGCTGCGGCAGTCGCGCACCGCGAGCCAGTCCAGGATCACGTTCTCGACCCACTGGTTCCGGCCCGGATCGCCTTTGAGCACGAATGCGGAAGTCAGCGCCGGGAGGACGACTTCATCACGGTTGTCCGGATTCCCGTGCGGCGGCCAGAAGTAGAGCGTCTTGGTGTCGGGATCGACGCACCATTCGCCGGGCGCGTCGAGTTCCTCGATCAACCCGCAGAGATAGAACGGATTGCCTTTGCTGAGGACATACACTCCCTTGGATGCCTCGATAATGCGCTTCTGCGGATCAATGCTCTTCACCGGGCAGTATTGGGTCTCGTAGCTCAGTGAGTCGTGGAACATGATCCAGGCGCGCTCGGGATGCTGCCACCGCTCGGGGTGCAGTTCACCTTCGCCGTAGATGAATTTCGTCTTGGTCTCTTTCTCCGCAATGCCGGCGTTCTGCAGGAACCCGCCCGTGCGCGGGTGCTGCGGGTCGAAGTTCGGCACTCGCGACCACGGCTGCAGCTTGCCGTTGTAGTAGAGTTCGCGAAAGTTGAGATCCGGTAACCCGAGTTGTGCGATGTCCGCTTGGAGGATCACACCGCGAAACGGTTTCCAACCGGTGACGCGCCGCCCGCCACTGACGACGACGTCTTTGCCGCGCGTCCCAACGATCATCAGTCCGGAGTCCTGCGGTTCGAGCAGCAGCGGGTTTGTGGGGCGGTAGGTCCCCTCGCGGACCTCGACGCGGATCGGAGCGGGTGCGGGGTTTGCTGCCGCCGCCGTGCCACGACGCGTGCGGGCTGCGTCGCGAGCACGTTCGAGCGTCGCGAACGGGCCGTCCGTGCCGTCGCGGTTCGGCTCTGCGAGGCGTCCCGACCATGCGTTGTTGCCGTTGGTGGCGACGTAGAAGTCGGCCGCCGGTGCCGGCGGTT
Source organism: Lentisphaerae bacterium RIFOXYA12_64_32 (assembly GCA_001803235.1). Lineage (GTDB taxonomy): Bacteria > Verrucomicrobiota > Lentisphaeria > Oligosphaerales > YB12-FULL-65-16 > YB12-FULL-65-16. The sequence continues at coordinate 9,928 of MHBL01000372.1, read as the reverse complement.
GTGCGGACGTCGCAGCGCCTCCGCCCAAGCGGCAGCCGGCGAGAGACAGGGCGGTCACGGCAAGCAGGGTCATGGCAGCGGCGGTGTGTCGCATCAGAAGTCCTCCCTGGGTTTGGTAGAACGCTCTTCGGGTACCATACGGGCAGGGCAGAACAATGGCAAGGTGGTTGGCGGCGGCGCGGCCCTGCGGGGGGGGGGCTGTCGCGTGGGGCGGTGGGCCACGGGCTTGCGCCCGTGGCTATTGACGTGCCGTGCGCTGCGGTGACTGAAGTACGCCAGCGGTTTACGCCGACTGGCGGGTGCAGCGTACGGTGAGAGCGAATTCCGTCGCGCCGTTTGGGGTCAGCATGAACGTTTCGCCGCCGCGCACTGGCAGAGTCTCACCGGTTGCGGACTCCGCACGCAGGGGACGCCAACCGCGCGGACAGCGCAATCGCAGCATGACGTGCCGCGGTTGCCGGGCCGCCGGCAGAGTCACCTGGACCTTGATGCGGTCGTGGTCGAGTTCGGACTCGACCTGGTACGAAACGCGGCCCCAGGGGGTGGGCGCCTCGGACACCGCGATGCGTTGCCCCGGTTCCAGCCACGGGCGTGGTGCGGCGCGGTTCAGCCACAGGGTGTCCGTGCCGGGAGCGGCGTCGACGAGCATCCATTTCGCGGCCAGCGGCACGGTCAGTTGGCTGGGGACGCAGTGAATACAGTCCAGTTTGTCCAGTGACGTGGATTCCGGCGCAAAGAAGGTGCCGCGCGCCTGGTGGTGCGCCAGGTGCGAGTAGACGGTGAGGAGGAACTTACGGGGTTTGTCGAGGTCGAGCAGGCCGCGCAGCACGTTGTAGACCGGCCAGTCATCGACCAGCACGTTGCGGCCGAAGGCCAGGCGCGTGAGCCCGAGCAGTTCGCCGCCGTGCTGCTCGCGGTAGCGCAGGACCAGGTCGGCCTGCCGGCGTGGCAGGATGCGGGCGGACAGCATCTCGGGGTAGAAGCGGTAGTTCGAGTAGCCTGACAGGAACATCCAGTCCGAAGGGCAGCCGGGGAAACAGACCGGGTCGGTGAAGTTTGCGATCGGCTCGGTGTAACCGGGCCAGGGCGGGATGAACGGCGGGGTGGTTGTGCCGATGATCGACGACTCCACGGCGGTGACAATGGTTTTGCGGAAGGCGCGGCACTCATTCTGAAGTCGGCGGCCGAGGTCGCGCTGGCTCGAATCGAGGCTGGCCAGGAGCACGGGCGCAATGTCCATGAGGCCGCGGCATGCCCAGCAGTTTCCGGAAAACCAGGGGCGTGCCGGCCAACTCCGGACGTCGTCCTCGGGGCAGCCATGGATGAGGCCGTCACTGGCGCCGCGGGCGTTGAGCAGGTGCTGGCAGATGGCGGTGATGATGTCGCCCCAGTCCTCGACCGTTGCGGTGTCGCCCGTGAAGGCGGCGTAGCGTGCGATGCTGGAGAGCATCATGCCGTGTTCGGAGACGGAGGCACCGGTGCCGCGGTGCTGGAGTGCGCCCTCGGCACTGACGAAATTGCGCAGGTGGTGGTCGAGGCAAGCCCGGGCCCTGTCGAACAGGCCCCACTCGAGGCACGCGTCGGCCATGGTGGTGGTGGTGGGTGGGAACGACTCGGTCGCGCGGCCGTCGTCGCAGAAGTAGCGCGTCGCGCCGTAGTGCGGGACGGTGCCGACGTAGGTGTTGATGCTTTTCACCAGGCCGCCTAGGGCGGCGTTGGCGAGGAACTTGCCCGGCGTTTCGAGCGTCATGCAGCCGGCCAGGACTTGGCGGTAGTCGCGGCGCAGGGCGGCGAGCGCCTGATCGAACACATTGCCGTCGATGCGATTGGCGGGCGCGGGGCCGCTCATCCGCAGCAGGCTGGCCAGATCGGGGCACGCGGGTTCGGCGACCGCGAAGTAAGCGCTGCTGGCGTTCTCGCCGAACCGCGCGGCGTGGATGAGCAGCGTGCTGCTGCCCGCTGCGTCGGTGCTGACAAGACTCGTCTGCTCCCACTCGCCCTGGCCGTCCGGCATGGCGATGCGGGTGCGGCTTACGGGCAGGTATCCGTCGAGCAATTCCTGGCTGCCGCGTTGGCCCGCATAGGGCAGGTTTTCGTGGGCGGGATCGAAGAGGCAACAGACATCGCGGCGGAAGTCGGTCTTGCCACCCTCCGGTTTGACGGTGGTCCGGATCGTGATGCGGCCGTCGGGGTGGACGAGGGGTTTCCACTGCGAGCGCGGTGTCCCGACAAAATCCCACGAGCCGTTCTGCGGCAAGAGGCCGGCAACCTGGTCGTATGTCGGGTCGCCCGGGCGCGCGAGTACACGACGGGCAAGCACGTCTTGCGGCGCGGCCAGGAATGTCTGTGTGTCCATGGTGTGTGGCTCCTTGAAGGGTGTCGGGGGTCGCGGGGGTCTCGGGCCGATCGACCGCAATCGACTGCGATCGACCGCAATCGACGGCCGTCGGGTGTGTGACCGACTACGGTCGGGAGACGCCTCGCGGTTCGGTTGCGGCGGGCCGCAGCAGGTTCAGCGCCGGCACGCGCTCGGAAATGTGCTTGCAGCGGATGACGTTCCCGGCGGCGAGTTCGCGTTCGAGTTCCGCGGCGATGTCCGCACCCGGCGCCGGGCAGGTCCGGAGCTTTGCGATCGTCTGCTCGACCTGTGCCTTCCGGTCTGCGGGGACCGGGCACGCGCAGCCCGCTATGGCTTCACGGGTGATCTCGCCCCGGAATGACCTGAGTTGGTACGGCTGCAGTGCGACCTTGACGGTGGTGCCGCTCAAAGCCTCTCCGGATGCGAGGTCGGCCAGTTTCGTCTCAGTCCGGAACGACACGGCCAGTTCGGTCGCGAACGGGGCGCGATTGACCGCGTAGAGCCAGCCGCCCTGGCCGACGCGTACGACCACGACGTCAGAGTCGACCGGGACGGTTGCGAACGCCGTGTCGGGGAGGGCGCGGAAGGCGCGGGCGAACTCCTGTACCTGTGGGTCGTGCCCGAGTGTGCCGACGAGGAAGCCGCCGGTGGTGATCAGGGGCGCGTCGTAGAGGGCGACCGACTCGGCGAACAGTTCCAGGAAGTTACGACCGCCAGGGCTGAGCGCGCAGACACGCCACTGCGGCGGTTGCCACCAGAAGTCGGGGAAGGGCTTCTTCGCATCGATGGCACTCTCGAAGTAGTTCAGGTATAGGTTGATCGATACTGGTTGCATCCCGTTCCGGGTGAGGGTACTGCGGAGTTCGTCACTGCGGCGGAACTCGAGCCCGGCGTACATGTCGTTGGTACCGGCGCCGCGGTTCATGCGTTGCCACTTGATGTCGGCGGGGTAGAAGTATTTCTGGATCTGGAGGTTTGGGATTGCCGCGAGTTGGTCGAAGTCGATGCCGGCTTCGCGGTAGACGCGTTTCATACTGCGCTCGGCCTTTTCCCAGTCGCCGAGTCGCGAGTCGCCTTCGGCGAGGTAGCGCAGGGCCACGATGAGTTTGAGGTCCGGCCGTGCAGCCTGCAGGATGCCGGCGAGGCGCGCGTAGAATGCGGTCAGTTCGCGGCAGCGCCAGTCGAGCCAAGTTTCGCGGGCGTTGCCCATGAGCCACTCGTAGCGCTGGGCTGGCGCGGGGGTTCCAGTGAAGTCGGGGACGGGAGTTCCGGTCGCGGCGCGGAACCGCGTCACGCTGAACGCATCGTAGCCCCACTCGAGGCTGCCGAACCAGAACGGGCTCTCGTAGACGATGTGCAGTTGGACCGCCTGCAGCGCCTTGGAGTCGCCGAACTGGCGGCACATGTCTTCGACGATGGCGCACATGCGTTCCTGGTAGAATGGATGGAGCAGGTTGAACCGGGGGTACATGCCGGTGCACATCTGGCCGGTGCGTGACACCGCGAGGTACCCGGCGTCGGGTGTGGCGGCGTGGGTGGCGACCGGTTCGAGCATCTTGCGCGAGGCGCAGTAGTTGATCTCCGGGACGAAGCCGAAGTCGCCCGCCTCCTCGAACCGCTTCAGCAGCATGGCGATGTAGCCGTCAGGGTGTCGTTCGGCGCCGCCCGCGGCGAACAAGTCCTCGGCGAGGGTTGCGAAGCCCGGTCCTTGGTAGAAGGCGATGGGGTAGATGAGCGTGTTGAGGCCGGCCCACTTCATGTAGTCGATCAGCCGGTCTGCGGTTTCCGCAACAAAGCGGTCGGCATTACGCTCGTGGTGGCGGCCGCCGAAGCACTCGCTGAGCATGGGGTCTTCCCAGTACAGGCCGAGTCGGCGCGCGGTTGAGTTTGCGGGCGTGCTCAGGGGCAGGGGCGGCAGGCGTTCTCCGAGTTCGTACACCTCGAACCCGGACAGCGCGGCCGGGAGGCCGGCTGCCCACGTCGTAAGGATCAAGGCCTGCTGTGTATCGCGCGGCCAGAAGACCATGTCGTACGACTGCACCATGTTGGTGTTCTCCAACTCGCAACCGGTCAGGACGCCGCCCTGTGTGGCGTAGCTGCACGGCGCGTTGGAACTGCTGATGATCACGTCGAAGATGCGTTCGCGATCGTCGGGGTAGAGCAGGTGCAGCACGTGCGGGATGCCGGTCTTGCGGACGTCGAAGCGGAACGCGATGCGGTCGAACGGGTTCTGGCCGGCCTCCAGGTACGGCGTGTCGCCGAGGTTGCGGACCACGGCTGGCGCTGACTCGCGGTACCGGTCCGTGCCGCGTTGTTCGGTGGCGGAAGCACGGGCGACAAGCTCGCGCGAGGCGGACTCCGCGGCCGGCGGCAGGGGTGCCAGGACGGACAGGGTCTGGCGGTTGCGCACCAGGCCGTTGAACACGAACACCAGGTCGTACGTGCCACGCGGCAGACGCTGGGGCGGAGCTTCGAGAGTCGTCCGCGCGCCGGTCTTCAGGCTCAGCGGTTGCGAGAGCAGGGCTTCGTCGCGGCCGTTCCCGAGCAGGCGGACTTCGGCCGTGCCCTGCAGGTCGCTGCCGTAGGGATTGGCGACGTCGATGACCGGGTGGAACGGTTCGTTCTCCAGAGTGGCTGGCCGGCGTGCGAGGAAGAGCGGCGCGGCGGCCGGCGTTCCGAACCCGGCGACGTAGAGCGTTGCCACCTCGTCAGCCGTGAGCGGCTGTTCGTAGATCGAGAACTCGTCGATGACGCCCTGGCAGCCGCCCCAGTTCGGTTCCGGGGTGTGGTAGGTGTCGCGGCCGCGGTTGCCGACAAAGAAGCGCGGATGCTCCTGCGGCGTCCACGTGACGTTTGGCAGGATGCCCCATGGCCTGTCGCTGGTGAAGAACGAGACGTCGCGGCCGTTGAGGAACAGGTGTCTGCTGCCCTGGCAGTCCCAGGTAATCACGACGTGATGCCACGTGTCGCGCAGGACTTGGCCAAGAGCACCCAGCAGGGGGGGGGCGTCCTTCACGGCCAGGTCATAGCGGATTTTGCCTTCGTAGAACCAGAGCCAGATGTTGTTGACCGGCCCCGGCCCGAGCGGCGCGTCTTCCTTGAAGAGACAGGGATAGCCCAGGCCGCCGCCGGTGAGGTCTGACGCGGAGAACCCGGGCTTGATCCAGAGCTCGATACTGCCCGCAGCCTTGCTCAGATTGCCGGGTTCGGCGTAGGCGAGGATGTCGGTCTTGTCCAGGTAGAACCCGTTCCCGCGCCGACCGGGCATGACCTTGCCGCCTTCGTGTACGGCCGGTTCGGCGGCGCCGCGCGCGATGTCGGCGGTGAGCGGACTCGGCCCGTCGAACGAGAGGTAGAACAGCTTGGGCGGCAGCGCGCTGGCGGTCGTCCCAACCAGCAGCAGGGCGAGGAGGACGGGGCTGAGGCGCATGTGTTGGGATCTCCTGTGTGTCGGGTGTCGGGGGGATCGACCGCAATCGCCCGCGTTCGACTGCAATCGGTGGCGATCGGATGTGGGCGATGTATGCACGGGCTCACACGCTGATTTTGGTTGCGCGACCGTTCTCGATGAGCAACTGGAACGTTTCGCCACGGGCGCGCAGGATTGGGCTGGTGTACCGGTCCCAGCCGGTCGGCACGAGCGGATCAAAGGTGATCTCCTTGCCGATCTTCACGCCGCAGATGGTTTCGATGTAAACCATCAGCAGCATGGCGGTCGGCCAGCCGAACCAGTAGCGTTGCACCGGGTGCCCGGTGTGTTTGTCGCAGATTTCCGGGAGTTGGAAGCAGGGTGTGAGGCACTCGCGCAGCCACTCGAGCAGCCGTCGCGCCTCGTCCGGTGCCGAGCCGCAGCTCATGAGGCGGCTCATGGCTCCGAGCGGCCAGGGGCTGTACGGCATGGTCTTGCTGCCGTCGCAGAGTTCGGCGTACTTGCCGTCCATGGTGCCGCGGTAACCTTGGTTGCGGGCGCTGTAGATGAAGCGCAGCGTGTTCCGGTACACGGGATCGTCCGCGGTGCAGAATCCGAAGCGCGTGGCGGAGATCAGGTTCGGGATGTCGGCGTGATCATAGAGCAGGGCCTGGCCGTCCTCGGCGACTTCGAAGGCGAAGACGTCCCCGAACTCGGCGTCGTGCACGACCGCGTGCTGGCGGATGCCGTCACGGGCGCTGCGCGCCAGTTCGCAGATGCGGCCGTGCATGGTCGTGTCCCGATAGGCCTCCTCGTAGAGTTCGGCTATGCGTTCGAGTGTGGCGACAAACAGCATGTTTCCCGGGATGAAGTACGGCAGGACGCAGTGTTCGTCGCTGGAGCGCTCGGTGGAGGAGAACAGACCGGTCCTGGGCGAGCGCCAGGTGGCGACGTCATTAATGATGCGTTCGAGCGTGCGGCGGATGCCGGGCTCGGCGACCAGTTCGGTGTCGCCCGTGGCGCGCCAGTAGCGGTACAGCTCACGCAGCGGGTACGAGGCGAGGTCGAGCAGTCGCGCGTCGCGTTCGCCGCAACTCATGCCCTTGCCGATGTACGACTTGCCGGGCCCGGAGTTGGGGATGGCGTCGATGAAGTAGAACCGCAGGTGCTTGCGCACCATTTCCGGCTCGATGAACAGCAGCGAGTTGGCGATGTGGTAGCAGTCGCGCGCGCAGTCGATCGGCCACTCGACGTGGTCCGAGTGGAAGACCATCTCGTCTTGGCCGGCGATGTCGAAGCCGAGCGACTGCGAATAGGCGGCGGAACGGCGCAGAGCCAGGGTCAGGAGTTTGTCGGGGGTTTCAATGGCCTCGACGCTGGCGAATCGGCTGCGCCAGAGCGCGCGGGCTTCTGCCAGGGGCGCGACGTTGGCAATCGTCTCGCGTTGTGGTGTGTTCTTGAACGTCAGGGCGAGTCGGAACTCGTCCTGCGCATTCGGGGCGAGTGAGATGCGGTAGGACAGTTCGAAGTGCAGGGTGGGCCGCTGCATGGGTTCCTTTCCCATGTGCAGGGGTTGGTTCCGCGTCTCGAATCGCGACGCGCAGAGCGTACCGTTGCCGTCGATACGGGCGAACACCTGCGCCGCGGTGTTGGCGATGTGAACTGCGTTCCCGACCACCTCGGACGTGCAGTCAACCGGGTTCGGTTGCCGGTGCCGGCCCACCGTTCCGTTCACGCCGTCGTAGAAACTGCCGGCTTCTTCGCCCGGCCGCGCGGCGCCGGTCAGGGTGATGGTGGCCTCGACGGGTGAAGCCGTGCGGTTCTCGAACTGCAGGGTCTGAACCAGTGTGGCGGCGCCCGGGACGGTGTGCAGGCTGGCCCGGACGTTGACCGTGTGCCCCAGCGCGCCCCCGGCAAACTGCGCCACGGGAATGGCGGCTGACTCGTACCACGTCCGGACGCGGTAGGGGACTTGGAGCGAATCACCGAACCGCAGTGCGGTGTTCCACCAACCGAACTTGAGCGACTGCCGGTGGAGCGGCGAGAACCACGACACGAACGGCACACAGAATAGCACGCCGTCCGGGATTCCGGTCACGGCAAAATCCGCGTTGACCATGCCGTTGCCCGTCGTGAACAATGTGTCGCTGTAGAAGAACCGCGGCTCGCCGCCGATCCGGCCGGTGTGCAAACGCGTGTCCGTCCGTAGCGGCTCTTGCGTCGGCAGGATGTTGTCATCCTTGTTGTACCCGTGGAAGATCTCGTCGGCCATGGCGGTACTCCGTGTGTCGTGTGTTGGGTGGGGAATGCCGGGTTCCCACCTGAAACCTGAACCCTGAAACCTCTTCAATCTCCCGCTGCCGAGGTCCACAGACCTGAGGCGACGCCGGGTACGTTGCCGCGGCGTTTCCCGGCGACATGCCCGTCGGGGAAGAGCATGTTACTGACGCCGAGCTGATTCGTGACCCCGAGCGCGTCCGTCGAGGCTGACGAGTGCCGGAAATCGACGCGGTTATAATCCGGTCGAATGCCGGTCCAGGCGTAGCGGTAGGCGAATCCGATTGCGCCCAGCGTCGTATCGCAAACCAGCAGTGTGCCGGTCGGGTCTCTGAACGCGGTGATCCTAACCAGTGTAGCGTACGTGCCGACCGCTTCGTTACAACTGTAGCTGCTCTTCCAGGCGGCTGGATCGCAGGACCGGGTGGGGCAAGAGTAGAGTTCATCGCTGTTGGCGTAGGGGTGGAAGAGGTACGGCCAATACGTCAGACTGTTGCCGGACGTGCCGATGTATGGCACAGAGAACCCGTCCCAGTCGTCCACATACCCGTGCCAGGCCAGGCCGATCTGCTTGAGATTGCCGGCGCACACCGCCTGTTTCGCTTTCTCCTTGGCCGCGCTTAAGCTCGGCAACAGCATCGACGCCAGAATCGAAATGATGGCAATGACCACGAGGAGCTCGATCAGTGTGAAACACTGTGGCGAAGACGTCCGGCGCGAAGAGCAGGCTGGCGAATTCATTCGTGACGGGCCTCCGAAACATTGAAACTGACTCTTATCGTACCATTATAATCAGTATCTGATGATTAGCCAAGATAGAAAAATGCTCAGAAACATTTGTGAAACGATCATTCCATGACAACCAAGACAGTCGAACGCATCGTCTTTCCGGAGGGGTGTCATGAGCGGTGGCTGCCGTTGTCCACCGCGCCGCTGGCGGCACTCCGTGACAAAGCACTGAAGTGCTCAGGCATCAGCCACCTGTTGCCCGGGTACTCCATTTACCGCGAGAGCCCGGACAGTCACCTGGTTCTGTACACGCTGGCCGGCAAGGGGAGCTGTCACGACCGTGGGCGCACGTTCATGCTGACTCGCGGGACGGCGTTCATCTCGGCGTCGGGATATCCGCAGTACTACAAGACGCACGGCGACCACTGGGACATTCTGTTCTTCCACATTTACAGTCGGCCGCCATGGGTGTTCGAGAAGGAAACCGGGATGGTCGTGCGGTCGGCCACGATGCTGGACGACTGTCTGCTGGCGGAGGAAGGGCTGTTGCGCGAGGCGCCCATTGCGGCGGCAGGCGCCAGCGCGTTGTGCGAGGCCTACTGTCAGTTGCTCGTGGCGGCGCTTGAGCGCGAACTGCGCGAGTTCATCGACCGGCGCGCGCACGCCTGGCGTCAGCCGTTCGAGGCGCTGTGGACGGACGTGGACGGAGCGTTGGCACGGGACTGGAGCGTGTCAGAACTGGCGCAGCGGCTGAGCGTGTCGGCGCCGCACTTTCGGCGCCTGTGCCGGCAGGTCTGTGGGTGTGCGCCCCTGGCTATGGTGACGCGGTTGCGAATGAACCGCGCCGCCGAGTTGCTGCGCGAGACCGGTCTGCCGGCCAAGCAAGTCTGCGGGCGAGTCGGGTACGGGAATCCGCAGGCGTTCTCGACGACGTTCCGCCGCGTCACCGGTACGTCACCGCGCGCGTACCGCCAGGCAGCGGGCCGCGGGCCCGGCACCAACAAGGATCCATCCGTGCAGTAGGCTTGCCACGCGTCTGGGCTCGGGTGAAGTAGGGCAAGACTCCCGCCTTGCCGTTTCAGGGGGGGGCGTCACCAATGCTACTAAGGTTCTCGGCGACGTCACCCTATGGAGCGCGGTGGCAAGTCCGCCAC
>MHBL01000371.1 GCA_001803235.1 Lentisphaerae bacterium RIFOXYA12_64_32 | reverse complement strand
TCTTCATGCCGAACTTGTACGTAGTGGCGCCCAGAAAGTCGCCGGAGAAGGTCAGGTTCATGGTGAACTCTGTGCCCTAGGCCCAGAGCGCGGCACCGGCCAGAATCCCGGAGGCAACAATCCCGGTCCCGAAGAGACGCTTCACCATGGTGAAAATCATGTTCATGGCTGACTCCCCTGCAGACGTTAGGTAACCCCGATTTCCATTGACAATAGCGCGTTCACGTTCAAGTGTCCAGTGCCGGCCCGGCGTCCGGGCTCACGCCGGCAATCATGCGTCGCAGACCGCCGGTCGCAGCGGCGGCCTGGTCGTCCAGCCCCGCGGCATCGGTGAGCAGGCTTGGCACTCATGCTTATGCACGATCCACTGGGACAGTGAACGCATCCGTCTTTCGTGGCATGATCGCCTGCCGGTTCCCGCCATTACGCGTTCGGTCTTCCCTTGCACGAGTTATGGACACGTGGAGATGACAGGCGGGCGTTTCTCAGCGGGAATGAGAAGGTTTTCACGAAACTGACTAACCGGCATGCTCATGATGAGCTATTCCGCAGTCAGGCGGGGGAAGCATCCCTGTCGGGTTCAGCGGCAACGGATGCGGCCAGGGGACTGGCCGCGCTACGGGCGGCCCCCGGACCGCGTGAACGCCTGCCCGCAGTGCCTGCGCTTGGAGCGCAGCTACAGGCGGGCGGAACTACAAGCCTGGTTTTGTTGGGGTCAGCGTGCGCCGACAGTCCGGCGATCCCGTGCAGGCGGGACTCACGCCGGAACGGCCTTCCGTCGTGAAGCGCGGGTTGGGCAACTGCTGGACTGCGTCGGTCGGGCGCGCCCATGGCGGCCGCGGCCGGACGGGCCGCCAAGCGGTTGCAGGCTGGCGAAGATCTCCTTCGCTGACTTGTCGGGCACAATGCGAAAGCGGTCGTGCGTGTAGTCACCGTGGCCCAAGTCGTACTGGCCGATGAAGCGCAAGGCGTTTGCAGACCCGAGCGCCGCAACCAAGGCCTCGAAGCCTCTCGTGCGGACGTCCTCCAAGGATAGCATCGCATTCTTCATCTAACACTCTCCTCCAACAGCCACGCCACAGGATTGGCAACGGCAACCCGCAACACCGCGGCGTGTCTCACCGCGCGGCGCAGCAGTGCGTCATCGGTAGTCAGGAAGACGTCCGCCGACAGGCTTTCCGCACAGGCAAGGTGCAGTGCATCAAGGCCGCGGAACCCGAGTTCCTCCAATTCCTCCGCGCGGTGAAGGTCAGCGGCAGACGCATTCCTCCACTCGAAACACAGCCCGGCAAGCCGCTGGACCCGGGCGCGTCTGACCGGGTCTGGGTTCGCCGCGATCTCTTCGGATACCACATTGCTGCTCAGCAGCCCCCATGCACCCGCTTCGATGAGAGCGACGATCGACAGAACCGCTTCTCTCTCCTGCCTGATGCGAACTTGGCGCTAGTCGTCGAACGGACGGCTCAACGAACACACATCAAGGTATATCCGTCGCTTCATCGGCCGCTTTTCCCGGTGCCGCTCGCGCTGACGCCGCAGACCCTGCTCCTCTGAAGTCGCCTATCGTGCGATCCCAGCGCTCTGCGCCACACGAGGGAGAATACCACGGATCACGAACGGCGTCAAGCCGGGCTTGGCGGAAGCGGCAATGCAGTTCAGATGGACCGGCGGAGGGATGGCGTCAAGTTGGGCACCAGGTTCCTTGGCCTGGGACGTGCCAATCCCCGCCGGGTCAGGAGGCCCGGCGGCCACGGTGGAGAACTGTGGCCAAGAGACTGGCCGCGCCACTGATGTCGACCAGTTCGGGGACCGCGTAAACGCGGTACTACGAGCCTCGTGCGCCCTGGTTAACGGGTGCGGCCGGACGAACCGCACCGCGGAACGGGCAACAAGCCCCCCCCTCGACACTCGACACCCGACACTCCTCCCGCGCCTGCGCCTACACCGCGTACGCCCGGCCGGTCTTGGCGGACTTGTAGGCCAGTTCAGTGAGGTGCATGATGTGCAGGCCGTTGGCACCGTTGTTGAGCGTCGGCGCGCGACCCTGGCGGATACAGTCGGCGAAGTAGTCCAGTTCCGCCGAGTACGGATTGACCTTCGGGAAGTCGATGGCCTTGAACGTGCGCACTACGTCCTTGTTCTGCGCCGCGTCGTAGCCCGAGTCGCCGAGCCCGAAGATGCCCTCGAGCGTGCCGGCACTGCTCTGGCCGATCGTGCCTTCCGTCAAAATGCTGCCGCGCGAACCGTAGATCTCCAGGCGCGTCCGGGACGCTTCGTCCGGGACGCAGAAGAAGGTGTCGACGGTGGCGTGCGCACCGCTCGCGAACTCGAGCAGCGTGGTGGCCGAGTCCTCGGACTTGTAGTCCTGGACCAGATTGCCGGTCAGCGCGCTGACCCGCTTCGCCGGGCCGGCGAAGTACTCGAGAAGGTCGTAAAGGTGCGTCGCCATGTCGATGAGCGAGCCGCCGCCGCCCAGTGCCGGGTCCTGGCGCCACGCACCCTCCATGCGCGGGTACCAGCAGGAGAGCTGCGCGCGCATGTACACGATCTTGCCTAGCTTGCCCTGCTCGATAAGCTGCCGGATCGTGGTGTGCGCGCCGTGGAACTTCATCATGTAGCCTTCCTGGAGGAAGACGCCGGCACGCGCGCAGGCCGCGACGGCGCTGCGCGTCTCCTTCAGGTCCATGGCCAGGGGCTTCTCGCAGAGCACATGCTTCTTCTTCGCCGCCGCCGCTTTGATCTGCGCCAGGTGCACGCTGACGGGCGTGGCGATGTAGACGGCCTCCACTTCGGGGTCGTTGAGAATGTCGTCGACCTGCGTGTACGCCTTGACCTTGAAGTCCGCCGCGATCTTCTCGATGTTCTTCACATCCATGACCGCGACCAGTTCGCAGTTGTTGCTGGCGAGCAATCCCGGAATGGTCTTCCGGTACGCAATGCCGCCCGCGCCAATGACGCCGAATTTGACCTTGGACATGGCAGCCTCCAGGGAAGGGATGGGTTCAGGGTTCAGGGTTCAGGGTTCAGTAATCAGTATTCAGAGTTCGGGGTTCAGGTGTCAGGTGTCAGGTGTCAGGTGTCAGGTGTCAGGGAAGAGCGAGTGGCCGGGGCCGGAAGGCCTGTCGCACCGCGGAAGTAGAGCATGGCTCCAGCCTTGCTCGCTCGCCTGTCCTGACTGTTGGTCGGAGCCTGGCCTCTTCCATTAGTGGGGTCAGGCCTTGCCATTTGTAATTGACCGGCCGGTCAATTGCAAATGGCAAGGCCTGACCCCTTCCGAGCGAGAGTTACTTCGTATACGCCTTGATAACCTTCTCGAGCGCGTTGGCGATCTGCTTGCAGTTCGCGGCGCTGTTGGTCGGGTACGCGAAACAGGTGAACGTGTGGTCCTGGTGCCAGATGGCGTTGGGCACTTTGACCTTGCTGTAGTCCACGCTCTTCCGGTCCGTGTACTCCTTGGACTTGAACGGGAAGCCGCTGTTGCCGAACGCGTTGTGCTCGCGGTAAGCGCGTTCCGTGTGGCACTGCGGCCAGAAGACCTTCCACACCGGCGCGCCCTCGGCCATGGCGGCCTTGGCGAACTGGCTGATGTCGCAGCGCATCTGCTCGATGTCCAGCGAGAACGCCATAACGAAGAAGCCGTTCTGCCGCTGGGCTGTGTCGATGGGCAGGTATTTGACCTGCGGCAGCTTGGCCATGCGGTCCATGATGATGTGGGCGTTGCGCCGCCGCGCCGGCATGTTCCAGTTGTCCATGCGCTTCAGTTCCTCGAGCCCGATGGCCGACTGCATTTCGGTCATGCGGTAGTTCCAGCCCACGACGTTGTGGATGTACGGCAGTTTCTGTTCGAGTTCGAGCAGGCTCAGGCGCGCCTTGACGTCATAGCCGTGGTCGCGGATGCTGCGCGCTTTCCAGGCCAGGTCTTCGTTGTCCGTAGTGACCATGCCACCTTCGCCGCCAGTGGTGAAGGTCTTGTTCTGGCAGAAGCTGCACGCGGCAATGTGGCTGAGCGTGCCGGTCTTCTTGCCCTTGTACTCGCCACCGAACGCCTCGGCATTGTCTTCGATCACGAACAGCTTGTGCTTCTTCGCAAAGGCCTGGACCTTGCCCATGTCACAGACGTTGCCGTACAGGTGCACCGGCATGATCGCCTTGGTGCGCTTGGTCAGCAGTTTTTCCGCCGACTCGATGCTGATGCAGTGGTCGTCAATGTTCACGTCCGCGAAGCGCGGAATGGCGCCCGCCTGCACGATCGAGAAGCTGCTGGCAATGAATGTGTAGCTCGGGACAATCACCTCGTCGCCCGGGCCAATGCCCAGCGCGGTCAGCGCGACGTGCAACGCCGCGGTGCCGTTGCTGGTGCTGATGGCAAACTTGCTGCCCTGCCAGGCGGCGAACTTCTTCTCAAACTCCATGCCCTTCGGGCCGGTCCAGTAGTTGACCTTCCCGCTCTTGAGCACATCGCTGACCGCCTTGATCGTCGCCGGCGTGAACGTCGGCCAGTGCGCGAGCTTGTTCGTGACCGTCTTCGGACCACCCTCGATCGCCAGTTTCGCTGCCCTTGCCATGTTGACTCTCCTTACTGTGACCAACTCCGGTTCAAACTCCAACCTTAAGGTTTCAGTGTTCAGGTGTCAGGAATCCGAGACCACAGACTCCCGCTCTTCCCTGAAACCTCCGATGAAACTCGTGCGCTGTTTCCCGCCGCCACCCAGCTCGTCTGGGTGGGGCGACGATTGGAAAAAAGGGGGGCGAGAGCCCCCCCCCCTTTTTCCAATCGTCGCCCCACGGGCACAAGGCCCGTGGCGGCGCGGAACCACACGTGTTTCACTCCGAGATGACCGGGCGGTCCACCGCCCGTGGGCCGCTGAAACCCGACACCTGAAACCTCTCCCGCCTGTCGCCTGTCGCATCTTGCCCCGCCCTCACACCCAGTAGTGCCCCTTGACCTCGAAGTATTCCGACAGGACGCGCGTGCCGGCGCCGAGTGCCGCCGCTTCTTCCAGTTCGGAACGCAGGACGCGCACGCGCTCGGCACAGGCGGGCAACGCCCCAGCCGCAATGCCGCGCTCGACTTCCGGCAGCACCAAGTCGGCAAACTGCATCAGGTCGCCGTTCAGCACCAGCACCGGCGGCCCGACGATGTTCACCAGGTATGCCAGTGCCAGCCCGACCCGGTAACCCGCCTCGCGCAGCACCGTCGCCACCCGCGGACGACTGGCGTCGACACTGCGCAGGTCCCGCCACTTCTTGGACTCGGAACGGTTGATCCGCTCCAGCAGCACACGGTCGGAAACGTAGGCTTCGAGACAGCCGTGATGACCGCACCGACACGGAGCGCCGCCCGGCTCGATGATGATGTGACCCAACTCGCCGGCAAACTGGATGCCGTCCCCGTGCAGTTGACGGTTGTGCACCAGTCCGGCGCCAATTCCGATGCCCAAATCGACGCTGGCAAAACTGGCCACTTCGCGTCCTACACCGAACCACTTCTCGGCCAGCGTCTTGGCTCGGGTCGCCTCCTCGACGAACACCGGTTCGGGGATGAACGCCTCGACCGCGGCGCGAATGTTGATGCCGTTCAGAGCGGGAATGTTCACCGACCGATGCACTACGCTGGTCCCGGGATCGAGGATGCCGGGCACGGCCAACCCGACCCCGACCGCACGGCCCGGCGCGTCCGCCTTCAGTTCCGCGTAGGTGGCGAGCACCACCTCCATGATCGCCCCAAGCCCGCTGTCCAGCGCGAACGGGTGCGCGCAGACCTGAGCCGCATGGCCATACAAGTCCATGATCTGCCCAGACACACGGTTCTCCGCCAGGCTGATCCCCAGCACCCAGTGTTCGCGACCGTCGAGCTGCAACAGCGTCAGAGGCCGACCCTTCTCGGTCCGACGCTTGCCGACCTCCACCACCAGCCCCTCATCGATCAGCTCGGATATCAGGTTGGTGATGCTCTTGCGGTCCAGATCAACACGCACCGCAATCTGCGAGCGCGAAATGGGCGAGTTCAGCCGAATCGCGTCCAGAATCCTGGCGCGATTGATCTGCTTGATGAGTCTCTGGTCCGCCACCGGTTCAACACTCCGTTCTCAACCCAGCCCACGCTCACATACCAGGACAATAATAGAACTCTTCCATTATGTCAAGCGCCAAAATGGAACTTATCTATTAATTGCTGCCCAAGTGACCTCGCATAGACGGGCACAGAGCATGATCGTAGCGCTGTCGAGACGACGGCACGGAAGGCCGCGCGACGCTTGGTTCCGACGTCCGAGTCCCGTCCTTGGCGGTCTGCGGCGTCTGCCCCGACCGGCAGGAACGCTTCAACCTACCGTCGCCAGAAACCGCCGGATGGCAGCTTCCAGCGGCGGCAGCAGGCGGTGCGGGTCGGTGCCCTCGATCCAGATGCCATGCGACCTGCCCGGGCCGTCGTAGGAGAACAATTCGGCGCGCCGGCCGAGTTTCGCGTACTCCGCAACAAGTCGTTCCGAATGCGCCAGCGGCACCAGATCGTCGTTGATGCTGTGCACACAGAGCACCGGCGGTGATTCCGCACCCACGTAATGAACCGGCGACGCCATGCGCCGTGCGGACTCCGCAACCGGCAGTGCCCCGAAGAACTTCCGCGCGTACGGCGTGTCCCCGGTCATGCTCAGACCACTGCCGAGGGGAAACGCCAGGTCCGCCGGACCGGCGATGGCAACGATCGCCCGGACCTGCACGGCGGGAAGACGCAGCCCGGTCATCAGCGCCAAATGCCCGCCCGCCGAGGCGCCCACGACCACCAGGTTCCGGCGGTCCAAGCCCTGCATGTCTGGGTGTCCGGCGTCGAGCAGGAACCGGGCTGCCGCCAGGCAATCGTCGCCGCACGCCGGCCACGGCGCCTGGCCCAGCAACCGATAGTTGATGTTGAACGCGCCGAACCCGCACTCGCACAGGAACTCCGCCACGCCGGCCAGACCGTGCTTGTCCATGGCGTTCCACCCGCCGCCATGGATCACCAACGCGCAGGGGGCGCCCTGCGGCCGTTCAGGCAGGTACAGGTCGCCGAGTCCACGCTGACCGTTCCGCGGATCGTAGATGATGCCTTCAACCGTTCGCATCGCAAACCCTTCCTTGCGGGAGACCGAGGGGGAGAAGATAGCGCCAAGGCGGGTGGGTGCAATGAGGGCAAACAGCGCGACAGGGCTGTTTCAAGATTCGTGACCGCCGCGTGCAGCGAGTACCCCCGGCGTGTCCCCACGCCGGGGGGGGTCGGCCTGAGGACAGGCCGCCCCTACCAGGTGTGCGCGGAGGCGTGGGCCTCCGAGACGCGGCGCCAGATCTTGAAACAGCAGCGAGCGCACCGGCGGGCGTCGCAGGTGTCACGTGCCGCCGCCTGCCCCCGCGCGCCCCTCACTCCCTGCAGTCGCAGGTCAGGTTGTCGATGTAGAACCGGCCGTCGTGCTTGCCGGAGCTGACGATGCCGAGCCAGGTCACGATCTTGAAATTGCCGGGGCCGTAGCTGAGGGCACTGAACGCCTTCACGGTGCCGTCGGGGAGCGTAACGCTGAGATCGTACACGCCGTTCCGGCCCTGGTCGAGCCGGCAAGTCACGCGGAACTGCACCCACTTGTCGGGCGGCATCTGCAGGCCGAGGTCTTTCCCGTTCGCGAGGACCCGACGCTGCGCGTCGACCGCGATGGACGGGCCGCCGGTGAACGGCGCACCGTTGGCATAGTCACGCAGTTCAACGGTCGGGCAGGCGACGCTGTCGGACATCAGCGCGAACGACAGCTCCAGCGTGCCTTGGCCGAACCCCAACTGGCGGTACATGTGGGGATTCCAGTCTTCTTTGACGTTCTGCGAGTCCTGGAACCGGAGGCTGTGCTTGCCCTCGAACGCGACATCCGCCGTCACGGCGATATCGCCGCCCTGCTCGCGCGCGAGGTGCAGGTCGAAGCCTTCGGGAGTGCCGCCCGGGGCAATGTCCTCGAAGTCGTAGCGGATGTGCATTTCCTGCCCCGCTCCGAGATCGGCCATGGGCAGTGGCGTGATGGTCTGTGGCAGCTCGACCCACTCCTTCTCGCCGTAGAGGCCGACACGTGTCACGTCGAGCGGCTCGAACCCGAGCTTGAACGCCGGCGAGTCGGGCTTGAGTGTGAAGTCGCCCTTGGCGGGGTCCGCAAACCCGGGGTCGGCGAACAGCGAGTGTGCCTCGCGCCCGGTCTCGGCCCGCCAGGCGTCGAAGTCCTTGCCCGCCCACTTACGTGCCGCGCCCGTCGCATCCCAGTAGAGATTGCCGTCGTCGTCGTCGCCCTTCCCGCCCGGTTCGGCCCAGTCGACGCACAGCCCTTCGCCGGCGCTGTAGATCAGGTTGCGGCGCAACGCGCTCACTCCGCCGAGACACCAGAACGTGGTGCCTTCGGCAATGGCAAAAATGTTGTTGCGCACGGTGTTCTGCCCGAAGCCGCCATTGAACAGGGTGCCGCCCGAGTCGTGAAACATGTTGTCCTCAATCAGGATGCGCGAACTGCCCTGGTCGCCGTAGAGGCAGGTCGAACCGTAGAGGCGGTGATGAATATCGTGTATGTGATTGCCGCGCACCACGGTCCCGGGCGAGTTTCCGAGCAGGTAGATGCCGCCCAGGTCGCTCATGCGGCGCCGGCCGATCCGGTGGATGTGGTTGTACTCAATGAGATTGTCATGCGCTTGGCTCGGCCCGGCGTCCCAGGACATGCCGACGGACACGCCGGAGTACGGGAAATCGCTGATCTCGTTGTGGGCGATGCGGTTCCAGGAACCACGCGCGACACAGACGCCAATCCCGGACGCGAAGATCACGCCGCCGTGGTGGATGAAGTTGTTCTCCACCGAAGTGTAGCCGCAGCGCTTCTCGGGCGGCAGCGGCATGTTCTGGCGCTTGCCGTCCGCCACGCCGGCGGGGTGGTTCCTGAACGGGTAATCGTCGTACCAGAAGTTGTGTCCTATCTTGACCCCGCCCGCGCCGAGGTCGAACAGGTGATTGCGCCAAATGTGCACGTGCCGCGAGCCCTGCGCCAGATTGATGGCGTACAGCCCGACGTGCGAGATCTCGCACCGCGAGATGGAGTTGTGCCGCGCCCCCACCAGGTCGATGGCCCCGCGCACCGTCACGTCGGCCTGGAACGCGATGTAGCCGGTGTCTTCCATCTCCCAGTCCGCGTAACGAAACGCGAGGTCGCGGAAATGCAGGTACTCCACGTACTTGTCGGCCATGGCGTCGCCGCGGAGCTGAACGAACGTCGCCAGGTGCGGCGCGAGCACGTCGGTGTTCTCCGGCGTCTCGCCCGGTCGCGGAATGTACGAGAGAACGCCGGTGCGCCGATCCAGGTACCATTCCCCGGGCGCATTGAGCAGTTCGGGCAGGTTCTCGACCCAGTAGCGCGTTTCGCCGAGATGCGGCGCGGTCCAATGCGCGCCGCGCCGGAAGACGACGGTCCGGGTCGTCTCGTCGAGCGACTCAACCTTGCGGATGCCGCGGGCCCACGCCTCGTAGCAGAAGAAGACCGCCTCGTCCAGGCGCGGCCAGTTCTGCAGATCGCCCGCACGGTAACCGAACCCCTTGTAGGGCTTGGTATCGTAACGCACTCGCCCCGGCTGCGCCGGCTCGTCTTCCAGTTGCCGGCTGACGTGCAGGAAGTGTTCCGGGTTGTCCGGCGTGCGTGCCCGTTGCGCGCGCTGTCCGTTGACAAAAAGCGTTTGGAAGTACCAGCCCCCGCCCGCCACGTCGGGCAGCGTGACGGTCCAGACACCGTTGGTCACGGTCCAGCCGGTAATGACGGTCCCCCCGCACAGCTCGACCTTCTCGTCCCGGTAGGGGGCAAACGTCACCGGCGTCTGCTCGGTCGCGGAATCGTCGGGCCCGAACTCGACCGTCCGCTCCACCATGTGCCGCCCCGCGCGGAACAGCACGTCCACCGGCAGCGTCACCTGCTTCTCGCTGCGCAGTTGGCGGAGCCGGTTGCGCGCGCCTTCCAGACTGGCCAGCGGGCCATCATTCCCGTCCGGTGCCGGCTCGGCCAGCTTGCCGCTCCAAGTGTCATTGCCGTTCGTCGCCACGAACAGGGTCAGGTTCGGGGGAATGCTTTCCGCGGCAACCGCGATACCGAGAGCCGCCACCCAAAGCAAGACCGTCATGTGCACAACGCGTATCTGCCGCATCGTTTCCGTCCCTTTCGGAATGCATACCCCTGTTACGCACCGACATACCAACACGAAGAAGATAGCCCCCGGGCGAGTGGGTGCAATGTGGGGTCACGGCCGCGTACGGGGCGGCGACAGGGGTTCGATGCGCGAGGCGACGCCGTCCCCCGCGGGCTGAAGCACCGCGGGAAGCGTCCGACTGAAGGGCGTGTCGATTCAGTGCGGCAGCAGGCCGTCCAGAGTGGCGGGAGCGGCTCGCTCCGACACCCGCGGGAGCGAGCCGCTCCCGCCACGTTGGCCAGCCACCCCCAACCCGGCCACCCGCGACTGACGCAGCACGCGGACGGACACCGCCCCAACCCGGAGCGATGGGCGCTGGTGCTATAGTATCGCCGCTGCCGGATCCATCGGCGGCGAGAATGCGTGAGCCGAGGGTTCAGGAAATGCGGCAAGTCGGATTCGTCCGATGGGTCCGTTGTGTCCGATCTCCCCTGCCCTCAAACCCGACACTCAACCCAAAGGACTCCACCCTATGCTCCGGTTCGACACGCTGATTACGAACGGGATGATCGTTGACGGGACCGGGAATCCCTGGTACCGCGGCGACGTCGGCATCCGCGGCAGTCGCATTGCACTTGCCGGTTCGCCCGGCCAACGCGTTTCCGCCCGCGAGACGATCGACGCCAAGGGCAAGGTGGTTTGCCCCGGGTTCATCGATTTCCACACCCACTCGGACTTCGTCCTGCTCCGCGACCCGCTCTGCGCGTCCAAGCTGAAGCAGGGCATCACGCTGCAGGTAACCGGCCAGTGCGGGATCAGCCCCGCGCCGATCACCGCGGACAAGGTCGAACTTCTCGACTCCTACGTCGGGTTCATCAAGGCCGGGGCGTCTCCCTCATGGAAATGGCGCTCGTTCGCGGAGTGGCTGGACACGTTGGCGGCCCTGCAGCTCGGCACGCACGTCGCCACCATGGTCGGGCACGGCACCGTGCGTCTGACCGTGATGGGGTTCGACAACCGGCTCGCCACGCCCGCCGAGGTCGACCACATGCGCGAGTTGGTCCGCGAATCGATCGCCGCCGGGGCCTTTGGCCTCACCAGCGGGCTGATCTACCCGCCCGGCATGTACGCGTCGCAGGCGGAACTGGTCGCCATCTGCGCGGCACTGAGCGAGACGCGGGCGCTGTACGCCACGCACATGCGCAGCGAATCGTCCGGGCTGCTGCAGAGTGTCCGCGACACGATCGAGATCGCGGAGCGCAACGGCATTCCCGCCCAGATCCTGCATCACAAGGTCGCCGGCCGCAAGAACTGGGGCCTGGTGCGCGAGAGCCTGGCCATGATCGACGCGGCGCGGGGGCGCGGCATCGACATCACCGCCGACCAGTACCCGTACACCGCCGGCAGCACGACCTTGCGCGCCATCCTGCCGCCGTGGGTCAACGAGGGCGGTGTGGCCAAGACCATTGAGCGGCTCGCCGACCCCGCGCTGCGGGCAAAGATCGCCGAGGAGGTGGCCACGAGCGAAGCGTACGAGAACGGGTTCCTGCGCGCCGGCGGCGCCGAGGGTGTGCGTGTCGTTTACACGCCCGTCACGCCGGAGTGCGAAGGCAAGAACCTTGCGGAGATCGCACACATGACGGGCAAGCCGCCCCTCGAGGCGGCGTTCGACGCCATCATCCGCAATCGCGGCTCGGACAACGCCTGCTTCACGAACATGTGCGAGGAGGACGTACGCCTCGTCATGCAGCACCCCGCCGTCATGATCGGGTCGGATTCAATCCCCGCCGCGGCCGGCGCCAAGTGCCACCCGCGCAGCAACGGCACGTTCGCCCGCATCCTCGGCCGGTACGTGCGCGAGGAAAAGCTGTTGCGGCTCGAGGAGGCGGTGCGCAAGATGACCGGTTTCACCGCCGCGCGCCTCGGCTTGCACGCCAAGGGCCTCATCCGCCCGGGCCTGGACGCCGACCTGGTGGTCTTCGACCCGGCCACCATCCGCGACCGGTCCGATTTCGACGAACCGTTCCGCGACCCGGACGGTATCGAGTACGTCTTCGTCAACGGCGTCAAAGCGGTCGAGCGCGGTCGCGAGACCGGCGTGACCGCTGGCCGCGTCCTGCGCCGCGGCAGCCGGTGATTGGCGCGGCCAGATCGTTCCCGAACCGTTGGGCGTGCTCCTGCCGGAACCGCCGGACTTCCTCAACCATCGGGTCCTTCATGGTTCATCTCCCAGGAGTTCCTCCGGCGAACAGATCTCGGGCGCCACGTAACCGGCGTGGCGATCCCGCCCTCACTCAACCGGCACGCAGCGGCGGGGGCCGGTAAACAGCAGCGACGCGCGGACGCGCGCCGGGCTGACGCCGAACGCCTGACCGAGCGCACGGCGGTACAGGCCAACCTGCGCCCGATAGCCGGCAACCGCCTGCTCCAGTTCCGCTTCGTTCCGAACGTTGTTGCTCTTGAAATCCAACACCTCGATCGCGGCTAACTTGCCGGCGGTATCGCGGGTCGCGACCACCCGATCAAACGTGCCCGTGACCCACTCGCCGGCGAGGATGACGTCGAAACTGCGCTCGCGCCAGAGCGCCGCCTCGCCCGCGCTTGGCCGGCGCAGGGCCTGTTCGATCTCGGACTGGCCCATGGCATCACGGAAGTGCGCCGCCACGGCCTCGGCCAGGGCGTCCGGCACTGCGGTCTGCGCCCGCCAGCGGCTGACCACGGCGTCGAGCGGCTCGGTGTCGACCCATTCGAGCTGGGCGAACAGCGCGTGCAACGCCTGGCCGAATTCGGCGCCGCGCTCCACCCCCACCCCCGGCTGCCGGAACAGGTTCTCAACGCGGTACGGCTCGGTGTCGGAGGCAACATGTGACGGCAAGAGCCGCACGTGCCGAGCCGCGGCCGCCGCGTCGCCGCGCAGCCGGATCGGCGCCACCCGCGGCGCGGGGTCGGCACGCACCACCTTGCCGTGCCAGCCTTCGTCACCGTTCCGGTACAGGACCTTCACGGCCGCCGTGCCCACGCTCCCGGCCTGGGCGACGCCGTCCGGACAGAGCCCCGCACGCACGAGGGTGTACGGGTGCAATGCCTCCGCCCTGGCGGGCAGCGGCGGCACCAGGATGTAGAGCCCGTGCCGGGCCCGGGTCATGGCCACGTACAGCACGCAGAGGTGCTCGAAGCACTCGCGTTCGACCACCCCCGCCGCGGCGGCCTTGAGCCGGGCGTCATGCTCTGCCAGGATTCCCGGCGCCTCCAGCAGCCACTCGATGCCGGGCGGATCGGAACGCTCCTGGCACAGCATGCCCTCGCTGAGCGTCGGCCGAGTGATCGAACTCCGGCCCGGCAGCATCGGCAGAATGACCATGTCGAACCCCAGCCCCTTGCTGTGGTGAATGGTCATGACCCGCACGTATCCCCGCGGCGGCGCATCCCGGGCGGTGAACGACTCGATGTACTGCGCGAACTCGAGACCGTCGCGGCCCCCGCTCAGATCAAACGTCTGTGCCGACCCGGCAAAGGCGCGAATCTCCGGCCGATCCACGTCCACGCCGCGCGCCGCCAGGCCCTCGATCAGGAACCGAACGGTCCCGGCAAAGCCGTGGGCAAAGACGCGCTCGAGCAGGCAGATCGGGTCCAGGCCAAGGTCATGAACCAGGGCCTGCAGCGGGGTCATACGCACGTGTTCGCCGGCCAACGTGTCGCCCGGGTGCGCTGCGTGCCGGAACAGGGCCAGGCAGGCGGCGACCACCGGGTCGCTGGCAATCACTTTGTCGCTCTCCCAGACGGTCGGGATGCCCGCGTCCTGCAACCGTCCTGCCAGCGCCTCGCCCTGGTCGTTGCCGCGGACCAGCACCGCGGCATCGATGCCGCGCTCCCACGGTCGCGCCTCCCACAGCACGGCAGCCACAGCGTCCGCATGCGGGTTTTCGCCCGCCGCAGCCTTGGGCGTTTCCAGCAGCATGCAGCACCCAACGTGCTTCACCACGCGCACGGACGGTTCATGACGATGCCAGAGCGAGCCCCAGCGGTCTCGAACCGCCTCGGGCAGGTCCGGGTGCCGCGCCACGTTCCCGAACACCGCATTGACCGCGTCAAGCACCGCGGGGCAGGATCGCTCCGAGGTGTCGCGCTGCGCGGTATCGAGCCCGTAGTACGCCTGGATCTCCTGCATCAGGCGGCTGTCGCCGTCGCGCCAGCCGTAGATCGCCTGCTTCACATCCCCGACCATGAAGAAGGTCCGCGCCCCGGACGTGTCCTGGATGACCTCATCGACCAGGTTCCGCACCGCCGCCCACTGCTGCCGCGACGTGTCCTGGAACTCGTCCAACGCCCAGTGATCGTACTGCCCGTCCATGCGGTAGTCGATGTTCTGCCGTGTCAGCCACGCCTCGTTCGGACCGGCGGCGGCGCCCGGCGCCTCGGCGCGCGTGAGCAGGTGTGCGAGGTCCGCAAACGCCAGCTTGCCGCTGCGTCGCGCCAGTCGGTCATACTCCTGCTCGTACTGGCGCAGGATGGCGAACTGGCCTTGCGTCGTGCGCAGTCGCACCTCGAGCATGCAGCCCGTGATGTGACGCAGCAGCTTCAGCACCCGCGCGCAGATGGCCCCGTCCAGTTTCATCTTCCTGCGGTTGAGCGTCACCACCGCGCTGCCCCGTTCCAGGTCGGGCGCCGCCACCAGGAGCTTCTCCATGAGGTCCCCGACGTCCTTCACGGCTGCCAGACTGAAGTTGCGCGCCGCATTGCCGAACAGGTTCCACCGCCGTTCCTGCTCCTCGTCGGCTCCCAGCGCCGCGAGGTCGCGCGGCAGCGCGGCGGTCTCCGCCTCGAGTTCCTTCCGGTCCAGGGCCGGGGGGTGCCACGGCGAGCCGTCCGGCCAGATAACGTCGGGCTGCCCCCAGCACGCCGGGTCCGGCGCCCGCAGGTAGAGCCCATGCCGCTCTTCGGCGAACGCCTGCAGTTGGTCGAACACGGTCTTGCTCTCCTCGCCGAACGTGCTGAGCCGGAACACCTCCGCAAAATCGCGACACGCCTGCTGCCCGGCCGCGGTCTGCGGGGTGGCCAGAATACGGCGCAGAATGCGCTCGCGCGTCACGGCCGCCAGGTGGCCGTCCATGATGATGTAGTTCACCGCAATGCCCAGTTCGAGCGGGAACATGCGCACCACGGCGGCAAAGAACCCGTCGAGAGTCCCGATGCGACTCAGGTGCATGCCGCGGATCAGCGCCCGCAGCAACTCACCGTACCGCGCCGCGCTCAAAGCCGGGACCCCGGCCGCAACCAGGCCCTCATTCTCAGCCCGGGTCCGCGCCGGTTCCGTAGCCGCGCGCGCCAGGCGCCGAATGAGTTCGTCGAAGATCTCACCCGCCGCGGCGCGGGTGAACGTGAGCGCCACGATCCGCTCCGGACTCACGCCAAGCGCCAGCAGCGCAATCAGCCGCGAGTTCAGGGCATGCGTCTTGCCCGACCCGGCAGAGGCCATGATGACCAGATTGTGAATCGCCGGCTGGCTCATGTCAAGTCCTGACCTCCGTTTGACACCTGTTCCGGCTTGCCCACCTCTGTCTCTGACGCCACCACGCACGGGACGAGTGTCCCGGCTTCGCTCAGAAGCTACGCCGCGGCACGCGGGGGTCGCGGGGCGGGCTTCCCTGAACACCGAACACTCACTGTCTCTTCTACCCCTTGCCCTTGCCCTTGCCCCTGCCCGTTCCCCTGCCCGTTCCCGTTCCCGTGTTCATTCCCGTCTCACTCCGAATCCCCCGCAACCCCGCCGCCCGGCCAGGCGCTCCGGTCAAAGGCGGTCATCCAGTCGCCGGCGCACAGGCGCCCGAACTCGTCCCGGTCCTTCAGGTAACCGGACAGATTGGCGGGCGGCCAGAACACTCCGGCACGGACGGCCTCGACAATCCCTGCCGCGCAGGCGCGCACCGACTCGAGCATGTCGGCGTCAAGCTCGTCGAATGCAGCGATCTTCGTTTCCGTGACCGCCTTGGGGAGGTTGAAGTACCCGCAGGTCACGTTGACGGGCCCGAGCCGCTCCTGCAGCATCAGGCAATACATGGGCAACTGCAGGTCGCCCCAGGCCTTGCCGTCGTTCGCCCCGGTCAACACCCGCCACGCCGGCATGTCGTCCTTGGCGCTCGCCAGGTGCGTCTTGACCGGCTTGCTCGCCGTGTTCGATGTCTTGTAGTCCAGGATTCGGTACTGGCCCGTCTCCTCGTGGCGGTCGATGCGGTCGATGCGCGCCTGAATGGTGCAGCCGTCCAGGGTCAGATTCAAACCGTGTTCCGACCATTGCCCGTCGAGTTCAGCGATCCGCCAGTGCGCCTGGCGCGACCGCGCCTGCTCGGCCGCGGCGTAGCGCAGGCGTTGTTCGAGCGAGGACTTCTGCAGCAGCAGCGCGGCGGACAGGTTGCGGCCGAACCGCGCCTCAAACACGTCCGCCAACCCGTCGGTCAGGAACCGGGCAATGGCATTCTCGTCAGTGCTGTCGCGCCAGGCTGTGTCCGCCGCAAACCGCGCCAGCACCTCGTGCGCGACCGTGCCGTAATCCAGCGCATCCAGTTCGCGTTTCCGGTCATCCTGCTCACTCATGCCCAGCACGTGGCGAAGGTAGAACCGGAACGGGCACTTGAGGTAGTCGGCCAGGGCGGTGACCGAAAGGCGCGGCCGTGGCGACGTCCACGGCACGCGCAGGAACGGCGTCGCGGCAGCCTGGGGCGGTGCGGCGGGCGCAGCTTCGACCGGCCCGAAGAGCTGCTCCACGCGACGCGCCAGGTCAGCGTCGCGGGCGCCGCCGAACAGCAGTTGCGAGGGCCGCAGCACGTCGCCGGCAGCGGTGGTCTTGCCGACAATAATCTGCACCGAACCCGGCTGCGACCGGCACGCGAGCATGGCGCCAAGCAGGTAACTGTCACGCGCCAGACGCGATCCGTTGTCGGTCAGCCCCAGCATGCCGCGCGCGCGATCCGGCAGGAACGCGTGCCCCACTACGGCCGCCGGCACGCGACCCTCGTTGAACCCGGTCACAATCAGCAGCGGCGCGTTGTTCCAGTGCAGTTCCAGCCAGCCGTCGAGGTCGACACGCCGCCCGGGGTGCTCGGGGCCCACGCTCAACCGCGCCAGCAGGCGCAGGAACAACTCGTGCCGCGGCTTCGCGCTCTCGGGCAGCACGGCCCGGACCACCGGGCTCTCCAGCGCGGCAAGCAACTCCTGCATCGCTTCGGCGACCTGCGGCAGCGGGTCCGGCTCGAGCGCATGCACGCCGGGCTGAACGCCCAGCACGGTCCGCAGAATGGCCCGCAACTCCCGAGGCCAGTCCGGCCCGCGCAAGCGTTCAAGCCAGCCGGAAATAACCTCACAGACGCGAGCCAGCCCGGAGTCCGCGTTGCGGCGCGCGGCCTGCCATTCGCGGCTCCGCGTCCTCTCCCGCACTGCGGCAAAGCTCCCGGGCAGGTGGTGATTCTGGAGGTCATCGGCCGCGCGCAACAGCCTGTCGGCGGTCACGGCGCCCTGCGGGAGCTGTGCCTGCAGCGTTTCACGTCCTTGCTCCGGCCCGGAGGGCGAGCGGCCCCGCGAGCCGTCTTCCGCCGACGCCAGGATCGCACCGCTGAAGTAGCGGAGCGCGAGCGGATTCCGCAACAGCGACGCGAATTCATCGAACCCGTCATCGGTCGCGAGCGTGAGCACATCGCGGACCAGGTGATACAGGGCGTGGCTGCCCACGGGCCGCAGCGCCGGGTTGAACACCGGGATGCCGGCCGCGTCCATGGCGTTTTCCAGGTGCGGCAGTACCTCGTCGTCCAGGACTCCGAGCGCCAGCAACCCCGGGGCCTGGGCGGGTTCCAGATTCTCCGGCAACAGCCGCACCGCCATGTCGGCCTGGTCCTGCGGCTTGGGCACCAGGTGGATGACGCCGTCGGGGATCGGCGGCAGCCGCTCGCGCCACGCGTCTCGGCGCGGCCGCCCCCAGTCGTCGAACAGCGGCGCCAGGTCTGCCGGCGCGTGAATGCAGACCTCGATCCGGCGCCCGGTGCGATCGAGTTGTTCCCAGGCCGTCACGGCCAGGGGCACGGGGTCGGGAACGCCGATGATCGCCACGCGCTCCAGCCCATCGGGCAGCACGGGATCCCGCGCCGCGTCGAACTGGGCCCGGGCCGGGTCGCACAGGCCATGCCGCGCCAGGGCGTCGGCGAACCGCGTCTCCAGGCGTGCCAGGCACTGCCAGCGCTCGGGTTCCGGGAAATTCGGGTCGGCGCCGAGACGCGCCACTGCCGGGGCGGGAGTAAACCCACCCTCGGCCAGGCTGTTCCGAAGGTCAAGCAGCAGTTCGGCCGTATCGAGGCACCACCCGAAATCCCGTGCCAGCCCGGGCGCATCACCGGGGAAGAGCGCCTGGTACCGCGCGTAGTCGAGCGTGGCCAGCACCTCGGCGAACACCGCCAGGCACTCGGCCGGCGTAGCCACCGCGCCGTGCGCCCGCACGAGGTACGACGGCTGCACCACCAAGGGCGTCAACACCAAGGTCCCGCGCCGCTGCGCCGCGGTCGCGAGTTGCTCGCGCAAGAGCCGCCCCGCCTGTCGGGTCGGCACCACGACCATGACGCGGCTCAGGTCGAACGGCATCCCGGCGATGCCGTCGAGCAGGAACTCCGCCGCCACTTCCACCAGCGGCCGGTCCCAGCCAAGAAAATGCCTGATCATCCGCTTACCTCTCGGGTTCCCCACCCGGCGTCTCGCCGTGATGGCATGCGCCCGTCCCGCAGCCTTGTCATCTATAACGCCGCGACCCGGTTCGGGCAAGTGCCGGGAAGAGGTAAACACGATGAAAACGTCACCATGAAGCGCATGAAGGACATGAGGGGCCGCAGCAGCGCCGCACCGCTCCGACCGAGCGAGAGCGAGGGGCAAGAAGGTGGGGGATCGGCCTGCAAGGCCGACGCTGCAGCCGAGCCGGAGATGGAATGCATCGCTGTAGCGGCCGCGTTGTACGCGGCGTCCGGCCCCCGCAACAGGGACGGGCTACCGGGGACACGGTTCATCCTTCAGGGAAATCAGGGTGCAGGATTCATCCGGCGAAGGGTCCCTGAACCCGGCTCGGGACACGAGAACGCAGGTCACCGTACAACCCTTCAGGGCAGGCATCCGGCCGAGCTTGGCCCGCAGTTCGTCTGCCAGTCGCGATGCCAGCACCGGGGCCTTTGTCCATTTGACCTCGATTTCTCAGGGTGGACCTCAGTTACGGACACTTCCCGCTCAACGATCCCAAGGTCCCCCAGAATGGCGAGGTAGCGGGTGAGATGAGCCTTGTCCAGTCCTGTCTTGCTGGATAGCTCGGAGAACTTCCGTGCCCCGCCGGCGCACGCGGCCAGACCTTGCGGATAGCGGCGAGTTGCTCGTCGGTGCACGCCGGCAGCGCATCGAAACCGGCGATCCGGCCCTGCACGAACGGCAGCGGGTCATCGTCGATCGTGAACCCGCGCAGCGTCAGGTTCCGGCAACTGCGGATGGACCAGCCCATGCCGCTATGGTCGCTGAACACCAGCGTACGGCCGGGGGTACCGGCCGCCGCGTGTGCGCACGCCCCGTACGGCCGCCCTCCTCACGCCGACTCTTGGGGGGTGGACACTTGCCCTGCCTCGCGCAGTGCGCCAGACACGCATGCGCCCGCGTCGCCAACGGCGACGTCTGGGGTTTGGACATTTCGGCCGTGCTCAGAGCGAAACGGCGCGAATTGAACCGCAGAACAGAAGAACAAGGAATGTCGAATGTCCAAGTCGGATTGCGTAGACACAAGTACCTTAAAATATGGGTGTTACGTCGCTCTTCCTTGGACATTCTTCGTTCCTTGTTCGATATTCTTCGGTTCAAACGTCCAATCGTCAGGCGTCGCCAACGGCGACGTGCATGTCCAGCCCAGGGTCGAACGACCCTGGGCTGGACAACCCGTCTTTGATCCATCCGTCCCTGATGGGGACGCGCAAGCCGTAAAAACCACGAGGCGAAGAAGGGACGGGCCAACGATGTCGCGCCTGGACAATACTCGCCCATGGCGTCACCAAGAGCCCGTCCCCAAGTGCCCCCGGCTATTTCTGTTCCTGCGTGAACGTCTGCGGATGGGGAGGAACGAAGCCGTGGGTCGAGGCTTGGTACCAGGTAATCGTCTTGGGCGACGTGATGTTGTTGTAGAGGATCGCCAGTCCTGACGGCGGACAGGTGTAATCGCCCAGTCCGGCCCGGGGGATCACGATCGGACACTTGATGCGTTTGGCGTGGAATACGCTGTCGTAGTAGTTCAACGCCGGGACATACGCCGGGCGCCAGCCGTTGAGGCGACCCTTGCTCGGACCGGCAAAATCGCAGCACCACGTGATGCTGGAATTGGCCGACGTGACATCGGGATCGAGCCCAGCGGCCCAGAGGGTCTGAAGACCGCCCTGGCTGCCACCCCAAACCGCCAGATCCTTTCCGTTCCACTGGGGCAGCGATTTCAGGAACTGGAGCGAACGCATCACTCGCAGCACCATGCCGTTGAAATACGCCGTTTCCGGATCGGCGTTCTGCTTCGGATCGAACGCGTAGCCCTGACCGTTCGACTTGATCTTCGCAAGGAAATCCTCGTAGTAGGCGTCGTCCTGGCCCAGGTCATAGCCGTGCGCATTCACATCGAAATGGATACTGTTCTCCGCGCCGGACGCGGGAGCACGCTGGACCTGGGTGCCATACCCATGATAGCTCGCTGAAGCAGGCAGGGACTTGTCCGTTGCGCCCGCGGGGATCGTCAGATACCCGGTCACCGGACGCGGCCCCGCACAATCGACGGAAACCGCATAGACCTCGATCTTGGCGTCCGGCTTGCTCACCTTCTCCATCTGGGACTTCACCGGCACAGCGGCCAGTTTCGCTTTCTGCTTCGCCCAGAAGGCATCGAAATCACCGGGTTCCTCGGCCGCGGGCTGGAGTTTCTCCGGTTCGACTCCGGCCCCGCCGTCAAATGAGACGCTCGTCATTCCACCGCCCTGCTTGCCCTTCTTCTTGAACGACCGGCCTTTCGAGTCCAAAAGGTTCGCCTGGATGCGCACGAAGCCGGGCGCGTCGAGACGGGTCGTCAGCACAACCGGGCTGCCGGGAACGACGGTCTCGGAACCGTCCGCCTGCTGGCCGTCGTCGCCGGTGCGCGTCCACTTGATCGTGCAGGGCTTTTCCGGAACCGGCTGGCCCCCGAAATCCACGGTGAACGAGAACTTTATCTCCTCACCGACGGCGAAGAATGTCTTCTCCGTCGCGCCCGTCATGGAGATCTTCTCCGGGGCGAGCTTGATGACATCTTTGATCTTCAGGTCATCGAACTTCCCGACCACGAGCAGTTCCGCACTTGCGTAGTTCTTGCCCGACCCGGAGAACGTCCAGTCCAGCTTTCCGTCCTTGGCGGGGTTGTTCCCGATTCCAAGGTCGCAGTTCTTGTCCGAATCGAACTTGTTGAAGGCAATGACCGTCTGCTTTTCCAGGTAGTTGTGTACCTGCATGGAGCCGTAGCCGGTCACCGGATCGGACGCCACGTCGCCGAAATCAAGATCGTCTGTCGCGCCGGGGATCTGCTGGACATTCGTGCCGCCGTAGTTGTTCGACCAGAACTCGATGTTCCCCTTCTCAAACGTGCCGTTCTTCACGGCCGGCGAGTTCCCGGCGACCTCCAGATGCGTCACATACGTCTGGATCACACCGGACCCGGCATTGGGGACGCCAACCTTGCTGGGGTCCTGGGAAAAGGGATCCATGGCGACAAGAACCCACGTCATTGCGCCCTGCTTATCGGTCAGCCTGAGCATGTACCCGATTCTCTTCAGGGTGCCGGAGAGACTGTCGCCGTTATCGACCTGATACCCGTTCGAGCCGTACTCGAGCGGATTCAGCTTGTAGATGAGCGCATAATCCTTGGCGTCAGGGACAAGCCCGGTGAGTTCCGCGACCTCCGCGCCCGCCTGGAACGAAAGTCCGGCAAGGACAGTCAACGTGATCAGGGTCAGAAGGGCAATGCTGTTTTTGGACGTCGTCTGCATATCGCCGCTCGGCTCCTTCTGTCTCATTGAAACGTTCCTCTCTCGTGCTTGGGGACGTACATTCGCGTCACAAAACGCGAAGATAACGCAACGTGCTTGAGTGGGCAAGCCCCCGTGCCTTTCGGGAGTGCTCGCCGTGGCTCGGACCGTCCCGGGCCGAGGCAGGGTGCGCCGGACGGTCCCCGGCCCGAGGCCCTCGGGCCGGGACGGTCCGAGCCACGGCGGTTGTGCATGGTGGCAGCAGTGGCGCGGGACCTCCGGGACCGCAGCAGGGTGCTCGGGGCCGTCCCTGGCCCGAGGCCCTCTTCCGAGGTCGCAAGGGACGGGCTAACTATGTCGCACCCGGACAATACTCGCCAGTGGTGCCACTAAGAGCCCGTCCCCGAGCGCTCCGTGAAGCGCAACAACCCTTCTACCATGTGATCTTCCCCATGACTTGATCGAGCGCTTTGAGCACGCGTTCATCGTGCGCCCCTTTCAGGCTCAAATAGAGTGAAAGCGGGTCGACTACCGATTCCACGGCCGTCAGTTTCGGGTCGTAGGCCCAGGACTCCACTACACCGGATGAGTCGGTGTGATCATGGCCCCGTGCCAGCTCCCCCTGGGCCAGGAGCTGGCGATACAGCGACGTCCGCAGGGCAACGACGGGCAGGTCATCATCCGCCAACACGGCCAGCACCCCCGGCGCATAGCACCAGAGTTCAAGCACCGCATCGGCTTCGTCGCGCGTGGCGGACACCGTGAGACCCCCGCCGTTTCGGAGTGGCGCGAACTCGCTGTCGCGGACCGCGTAGGTCGGTACGTCGTCGTCGCTGAGGTCCGTGTACGCGGCCAGGGCCGTGATGCCCGCCTTGACTGCACCGCCGGCTGCCGGCCAGCGCACGCTCCGACGCGAACGGACCGGGTTGCGCAGGAGCGGCAACGCCTTTTCCCACAACCCCTGTCCGACTGCCGTGAAGGCGAGAGTCCGCACCCGTCCGCCACCGCGTTTCCCCCGGCCAGGCAACGCCAGCCGTATCTTCCGTAGCCCGCCCGCCGAGACAGCGTCATCTGCGAACCAAGACCAAGTCCTTGTGCGCCTGTTTCACCAGCGGGCTTGCCAGAACACCCCTGATCAGCGCCTGCAAAGCCGGCTTGGGAAGGTCACGCAGACCCCGTGCTTGCTTCGTCATCTGGCGCTCTCGGAGTTCGGCCAGGGTCATCTCGAAGAGGAAGTTGCAGTCTACGGCACTGGGCGTGGTGAATTCCGGGTAGTCGGCAGGGGCCAATTCGACCACACATTCAGGGGGCGTACTGCGACGCATCCGCTTCAGGTTCTCGACCTGCGACGTGGAGACGGCCAGCAGTACAACCCTGTCGCGCAAGGGCAAGCGGTTCACAACGATGAAGAAATGCGGTTCTGCCGATGTCAGCCGGCGATCCTGCATGTAGTAGACCGACCCTTGCCGCAAGGTGAGTTGGAGCAGGTCCATCCCCTCACCCCTGGCCGAGAACGTCGAGCACCTGTTGCCGTTCCCGGATGAGTGCGCGAGTCGCGTTTCGCTCCTTGGGCGAAAGCGGATGGCACGGGTCGTGACCGGGCGGCGGGTCGTCCAGGAAGCGCTCCAGATTCATGCGGCGACGGGCAGCACTTTTCGTTTCGATGGCGGCCTGATGTTCGGCCCATTCCGGATAGGCGTGCGTCAACGCAACGAGGTCGTGTCGCGAACTGAACGTGGTCCAAGCGAACTCCAGGGCTTCGACATCGCTGTCGGACAGCATCGTTTCGTCGACCGCTGCCAGGCTGACGACGCGGGGCTTGCCGTTCGGTGCGTCCGCCGCGATGTAACGCCTTGCGTACTCCGCACCCTCGTCAACACGGGTCATCGCCGCCACTTCCTTGGTCACGGACGGCACCGGCCCGTACCGCATGGCCCAGTACTCGTCTTCCGTCACCGTACGCCCGTACTTGCGCAGGTGGTAACGGTCGGCGAAGAAGACCAGTTTCATGGCCTTCAGCTTGCCGATGTGCCCGCCGTTCCGGCGCGCCAACCAGTTCAACGCCTGCACGATTTTCTCGAACTGCACCATACTCACCTTCCAAGACATACTGTAGACGGCACTCGCGGAGAGATCAACGGAAATGCTGTCAAATATTAGCTTTTCGGCACGCGCCGCGGCCAGCACGACCGCCCGGGTGCGGCCCCGCGACATGGCGCGCCGGCCGGGCGTTCAACTGGGGAGCGCGGGCGTGACGCAACGAGCGCGCCCGCCAGCAATTGGAAGAGCTTCTTCACCTCACGCTGCAAGCTGGCACCATTCCCTGGCCAGCACTCGGTTCGGTACGCATTGCCCTGCTCGACGCTGGCGACCGGGGGCTCAAACACCTTGCCGCCCGGGTTGATCCCGAAGAACGCAATGTCTGTCGAAGGGCCGAGCGTCGCCTTGGGCGAGTACAGGAAACGCCATCCGAGGTCGTATCCCAGGCGGGCGCATTCCGCGGCAATGCG
Source organism: Lentisphaerae bacterium RIFOXYA12_64_32 (assembly GCA_001803235.1). Lineage (GTDB taxonomy): Bacteria > Verrucomicrobiota > Lentisphaeria > Oligosphaerales > YB12-FULL-65-16 > YB12-FULL-65-16. Next base: position 5,235 of record MHBL01000371.1, on the reverse strand, counting down.
ACTGACAGCATCGTCGAAAGGCACGGCTGCATCGTTCATCGGCTGTCCCCTTCCATGTCGCTTCCGGCAGTACCTTGAGTCGGATCTTCGGTATCGGTGCATGACATTCCCAGCAACGCGTCATCGGGACGCCTCCGTATTCAACCCAGCGTACACTAGGAGCGCCTCAAACGCGGCCCGTTCGCAGCCGGGCTTGGGAACCACAGTCATGACGTCCGGTCTGTCGTCCTTCTTCTTCCGCGGCGGGATGCGCTCCCAGAGATTGACAGGAAAGCTGGCCTTGTCTTTCACATACCCGACGAAGGAAACAAACGCATCTCCGTCACGGTTGAAGTATAGGCTTGGTATCGGTTTGACGTGCTTCAGCGTCTTCCGCAACTGGATGTCTGTGAAGCCCATCTTGCGGAACATCTCCACATACGCGTCCGAGTTCATGTTCCCTGCTCCTCCGTGTGGTTCGTCGTCCCGGTTGCTGCCGGCTGGGACGCTGACACATCCTTCGCGCCTGCCTTCACCGACACCTCCGTCCGCGGACGCTCCAGCACGCCCGCCAGCATCGCTGACATCGGACCTGGCGTCGCCACCCCCGTCAAGAAGTTGCTTCACCGCCCGTTCGACCATCTCCCAAGACTCACGGCCCTCTTTGCGATTGCATCCGGGTGGGGCCAGTGCGCCACAGGCCAGGACTCGGAACCCCAGTTGGCTGGAACGTCGGACGGCCTTGGTGCTGAACGCCGCCAGAACGGCGTCGGGAAAGAGAGCGAGTTGCTTCTTGAGGTAACGGTCGGCGCAGCAGCGAGTCACCTTCACCGGAATCGAGCCGCCCTCTTTCTCTGCCGAGCACAGGCATGACTCGGTAATCCACACGCGGCGTAATTGCTCGTCGAAGGTCAGGCCCGGGAAACACGCGCTCAGCAGGCACCTGACGTTGGCATGGTACCTGTCTCGGCTGTGGGCAAAGCAGTTGTAGGCGTGAGCAGTGAAAAGCTGCAGGTACTCTCCGGGAGTGGCCGTGGCGGGATACTTCTCTTCCGCGTGCGGGTCGCCAGGCTCAGCCGCGATGATCACCAGTCTGACCTCATCTCGATGCCCGGTGGCCCCCAGACATCCCCGCGGGATGTGACCGTGCTCCGGATCCCACCGCATATACCCCCGGCACTTGTCGGTAATCTCCGGGCATGGCGCGAGGGCCTCACGCAGAATCCCCTGCAGTTCCGGACATGGCAGATGCGTTTCCATGCCATACCTCCCCTGAATTTCTCTACGTCACTCTACACCGCTAATCCGGATCGGCCTGCTCGGACCAACCGATGTCCGCGGACAGCAAAGCCCTTCGCGTTGAGTGCCTGTGTCCACGTGATCCGGGGGCGGATGTTGTTGCCGTCCTCAAGCAGGCCGGCGCGCTCTTCCTGCTGCGTGAGGCGCTCGAACCGCGGCCGCAACGGATGCGCCGGCGGCAGGAACGCCTCCTTCCGTAGCAGGATAAACGGGTCCGGGTCTGCGCTGTAGTCGCGCTCTCGGACCTCGAACGTCTGCAGCCGCACGACGAACCCGCCGCGCACTGCCGGATGAGCTGCCTTCTCGAAGTCGGGGCAGTACAGGTACGATATCTGGGGCTTGCGGCGGTGCATCTTGACGATCGTGGCGCCCTCGATCTCGCCGACATACCCCCGTGCACAGCCTTCGTAGAGTCGCAGTATCAGAGGCAGTTCCGGAATGCCGCAGACGTGCACGTACAAGGCTTCGTCGGTCCGAAGCCCGAACGGCGCCGCCTGGCATGCGGCGTCTACCGTCTCCAGTCGCCCGACCGAGAAAAGCTGGGCATCTGCCGCCTCACACGCCGCCCGGTCCGACCCGAAGTGCGCCCGGACATCAAGCTGCACTTCCTGGCCGAGCGCGTGGAACGCCGGTCGCCGGTCGAACCGGGCAAGCGCCAGGTACACGAGCAGGTCTTCGGCGCATGCGGCCTTGGCTTTCTCCCACCGTTCATCCCCGGTCACGCGACGCACGAGCGTGAACGCCCGACGGATACCACCAAGTGACGTCGCCAGGCCATCAGCCCCCGGCAACTCCCGCTCCTCCGGGAGCCGTCCGTGCTGTTCGTAGAAGGCCAGTAGCGGATCGAGGAGCGATTTGTGCTCCTGGAACAGGACGTCGCGGCGCAGAATCCGTGGGGCAGTCACCCGGTGCCGGTAGCGCGACTGCAGGAAACGCTGCCGCAATGCTTCGTCGCGGAACACCAGAAACACCCCAGGCGCTGCGGGCGCTGCCTGTACCCCAAGGGTTCCCTCGATCCATGTGCGCAACTCGTCCTGAGCGTAAAAGCGCTGGAACGTGTCGCGCTCGGTCAGATAGCCGTCTCCGAATGCCCGCAGGTTCGCGCCGTCCGCTTCATGAACGAGACGTGCCGCAACCACGAGGAGCTTGCGGCACAGTCCCCACGCGTCTCTGAGTGTCGCATCGCGTTCGGCCGGCTTCTCGATCACGTTCACGACATAGCCGAGGTTGACGACGTCCGCCAGTCGACGCTCAGAGTTCGGCGCGTGCGCGGGATCCCACCCGTCAGCCTGGTACCCCATGGTCCGCAGCAGACGCACGTCATCACCGCGGCCGCAGCCATAGTCAAAGAAGGTCTCATCCCGAGTAGCCAAGCCCAACTGCAGTGTCAGTTGTATGGGCCGCGACAACCCAACACGCCGGATGGCGGTCCGGTGTCGCAGGGGCACCACAACGGCACCCGGAGACGCAGCGCCCGAATCATTCGGCGCTGAATCCGCCCGCACCAGCCGGTGACCGTCGTAGCAGAACCCGCGTTCGGCCAGGAGGCGCGCCCAAGCCTTCTGGAACCCAATCTGCACCTTGGTCGTGTTTCGAGCTTCCCCGTCTTATCGTTCAAAGCCGGCCCCAGTGACCAGCACTCGCCCTTCTGCAGGCCCGAGAGCTTCGCGATCCAGTCTTGGGCTGTGCCGCTACCCGGCGCAGAGTTTTGCAGGAGCTTCGCATGGTCACCAAGTTCGTTGTCTGAGGGGCGGAAGAAGAGTTTGTGGGCCGCCTGGAAAAGGCGGCTCAACCTGTCGCCCTTTAGGTTGTTTAGGGTCTGGGTAGCCAGGATGAGAGACAGGCCAAACTTGCGGCCCTCGGTCAGGTACTTGCCCACCGGCGCTTCAAGACCGAGATCAAGGTTCTGGACCTCGTCGAGCACTACCACACGGGGAGTACTCTCCGTACCAACGGAACGGGCGAAAGCGTACAGATCCCACAGGACGAACTCGATCAGCGCGCGTGCCGTGTGCCGGTCAACCTTGAAGAACTGGAAGATGTTGCAGCGTTTTGTGGTGTCCGCCAGGAGCTGCGCCCAGCCCATGTTGTCATCGCCGGCGAACGGCGTCTGTTGGATGAAGGGCTTCAACTTGCTCAAGGTATCCCGCACCCGGGGTTTGCTGTGATTCTCGTCGTCCAGAAAGGACTCAAGCACGTCCGTGAGTCCGCCAAGCGTGAACGCCTCCCCTTCCTGCTCTACGCCTTGCGTGATGGCGTCAATCAGGAGGGAGAACTGCTGATCGCCTAGCTCGTAAACGCTTTTGAAGATGGACGCCACCCGCTTGGCGATAATCGCGGGGGTGTCGGGAAACGCCATACCCTCCTCGAAACTCGTCTGCTTCTTGAATGGGTTGATGGGGAGGGGCGCTTGCCGGATGTAGTGCTGGACAGGCGACAGGCTGGCCTTGGTTGGTGCGGCAAGTTGGCTGTCAAAAAAGCCGTCCGTATAGTCCACGATGAGGGAGTTCTGACCGAGCCGCCCCAGCTCGCAGAGAAGACACTGGATAACTCTACCGACGTCCTGCAGGCTCAATTGGAACGCGAACACCGCCATACCCTGTTCATGCTTCAGCGCCTCCGAGATAGCCGCGACCTGTTCAGTTCGGTCTGCATTCTTACCAAGAGCCCAGGCGTGCTGCTCGACGATCCCGAGTATGTCGCATGCCTGAAAGGCACAGGCGTGGAGGTGCAGGTCAGCATCGCGTTCTGGCGCGACTCCCAGTCCCAGATGCTTGAACCCGGTGCCCCGCCAGTCTCCACACGGCGCCAGGCTGTCGAGCGCCTGATTGAGCAGGGAATTGATGTGGCCCTCCGGGTCGATCCCCTGTTTCCCCGCGGGGTGGCGGGCTGCGTAGAGTACCAGAGCCAGGAGGAAGATATCGCGCCGCTGATCCAGTGGGCTGCGGCCGTCGGCGTCCTGTACGTGATCGCCTCGCCACTCAAGCAGGTGTACAGGCGCAACAGGGTCCAAGAGTTCTACGATTCACTGCTGCCCGCGTTCCAGACTGTCCGGGGCGCGTACCGCCGGATGCCTGAGGATCTGCAACACCGCTTGATGTCAGAGATGCACGAGGTCTGCGCCAATAACGGTCTGCGTCTGGAACACTGCTTCTGCAACATCCTGAAGCGGAACGCGGGGGTGCCTGCGTCATACCCCTCGGCAGAGGGGAAAGGTAATGATCCGCGCCCGTCCCGATGAACCGCTTCCGCCCGAATATCGCGGTGCGCGGCTGTGGCGCATTCGCTGAAGACGCGTGGAAACGAATCCGCATCGGCGGAATCGAAATGGCGGTCGTCAAACCTTGCGCGCGTTGCGTGGTCACCACCATTGACAAAGAAACGCTGGCGCAAAACAAAGAACCTTTGAAAACGCTGAACGCCTATCGCAAGCAAGAAGGCGGCGCGATGTTCGGGCAAAACGTCATCCCGTTGAACGAGGGCAGGCTCGCAGTCGGGATGACCGTTGAAGTCCTATCCTGACAGCCATGCAACTTTCCCGCGCCCTGCGTTTATCCCCATCCCAACCTGCCCCCAATCCACAAAGCGGAGGGAGTATTGCCTTCGTCGGCGCGGGCGGCAAGACCACCGCCACGTTCCAACTGGCGCGCCAATTGACTCCGCCCGTCATTGTCACGACTACCGCTCATCTCGGCGCGTGGCAAATCCCGCTCGCCGACCATCATCTCATTGCCGAAACGCCTGCTCCCATCGAAGCCCTCGAACACGGCCTGCGCGATCTGATCCTCATCACAGGCGCTCTCGAAGGCGACCGCGCCGCGCCGCTCAACGACTACACTCTTAACTGGTTGAACGACTTCTGCGGCTATCACGATCTGCCCCTGCTCATCGAAGCCGACGGCTCGCGCGCCCGCCCCCTCAAAGCGCCCGCCGCGCGCGAACCGCCCATCCCCGATT
>MHBL01000370.1 GCA_001803235.1 Lentisphaerae bacterium RIFOXYA12_64_32 | reverse complement strand
GACCTCAAGTGTGGGCGTTCAACTTGCGCGACACGCGTGCTCACTTCGGTGAGGTCTGGCGTCAGCGCCCCGCGGGCGGCGAACCGCGCGACATCGACGAACCGGGCACTATAGTATGCCCGCCGCCAATTGAGGCAGTGCGGGCGTGTCCCCGCAGGTCAACCTGAAAGTCAGGCTCAAACGTGAGTTTCGGGGTGAAACCGATGTATTACCGACTCGAGATCCGACCCAAGAGCAACAGCCCTGATCCAAAGGGACGCGGGGTGGTACACCAGGTCCGCGAATTCCTGCACCTGCCGGTTGAGGAAGTGTGCACGCGGGAGGTTTTCTCGCTGTTCATCGACGCGACGGAAGCGCAGGCACGGGATATCCTCTCGGCCTTCGTCAGCCCGATCATCCAGGACGGGTGTGTGGGCGAGACCAAGCCCGACAGCGCGTTCGACTGGCTGGTGGTCGTCGGGTTCCGACCGGGGGTCACGGACAACGTGGCACGGAGTGCGCGGTCCGCGATCGCCGACATCCTGGGCCGCAAACTGGCCGAGACCGAGGAGGTCTACACCTCGGTCGAGTTCCTGTTCCGCGCCCCCGGACTCGACCGTGACGCGCTGCGCCGCATCGGTCGCGACCTGCTGGCCAACGACCTGATCCAGACCACCTCGGTGCTCTCGCGCCAGGAATGGGAGAGCGCCGGCCTGCCGGTGAACCGCCCGCTCGTGAAGGAAGCGACAGCACCGGAGGTCCGGACCATGGACCTGCAGGTCTCGGACTCGGACTTGGAGCGCATCAGCAAGGAGGGCATTCTAGCCCTGACTCTGTCGGAAATGAAAGTGATCCAGCAGCACTTCCGGGACCAGACGTCGGCCCGCGCCGCGGTAGGCCTGACAGGCAATCCCACGGACGTCGAACTGGAGGTGCTGGCCCAGACCTGGTCCGAGCACTGCAAGCACAAGATCTTCAGCGCCCGGATCGAGTACACCGACGAAACCGGGAAGACGGCGATCGTCGACTCCTGCTTCAAGTCGTTCATTCGCCGCAGTACCGAGGAGATTGGGCGCAAGGTGGACTGGCTCGTTTCCGTGTTCCACGACAACGCCGGGGTCATCGGCTTCAACGATCGTCTGAACCTCGTGTACAAGGTCGAGACGCACAACAGCCCCACCGCACTGGACCCCTACGGCGGCGCCATCACGGGCATTGTCGGGGTGAACCGCGACCCCATGGGCACCGGCAAGGGCGCCAACCTGCTGCTGAACGTGTGGGGATACTGCTTCGGCTCGCCGTTCACCGAACCCGCGGCAGTGCCACCCGGTCTGTTCCATCCGCGGCGTCTGCGCAACCAGGTCCACCAGGGCGTCATTGACGGCGGGAATCAGAGCGGTATCCCGTACATGGTGGGATGGGAATGCTTCGACGAGCGGTACCTCGGCAAGCCGCTGGTGTACTGTGGCACGGTCGGGACTCTGCCCGTCGAAATCCGCGGCGAACCGGCGCACGCCAAGTCGATCCGGCCCGGTGACCTGGTCGTCATGGTCGGCGGCCGCATCGGCAAGGACGGCATCCACGGCGCGACGTTTTCCAGCGAGGAACTGCACAAGGACTCGCCCGTGCAGGCGGTACAGATCGGCGACCCGATCACGCAGAAGATGCTCTACGATTTTCTCATGGAGGCGCGCGACCTCAACCTGTACCGATTCGTCACCGACAATGGTGCGGGCGGCCTGTCCTCCAGCATTGGCGAGATGTCGAGTCTCTGCGGCGGCTGCGACGTCGAACTGGCGAACGCGCCACTCAAGTACGCCGGACTGCACCCGTGGGAGATTCTGCTCTCGGAAGCGCAGGAGCGGATGAGCCTGGCAGTGCCGCCCGAACAACGGGACGCGTTCCTGGACCTGGCGGCACGCCGCAACGTCGAGGCGACGGTGTTGGGCCAGTTCACGGACTCCGGAAAGTTTCACGTGACCTACCGCGGCAAGACCGTGGCGTGGCTTGACGTGGAGTTCATGCACGACGGCCTGCCGCAGATGACGCTGCGTGCACGCTGGACCCCGCCGCACCACGCGGAACCGCAACTGCCGTTGAGCCCGGACATGGGCAAAGCGCTCCAGGCCATGCTGGCGCGACTCAACATCTGCTCCGGCGAGTTCAAGGCCCGGCAGTACGACCACGAGGTCAAGGGGCTGAGCGTCATCAAGCCGTACGTAGGGGTCAACTGCAACGTGCTGAGCGACGCGACCGTCTCGCTGGTCGAGCCCCTCGGTCGCGAGGGCGTGATCCTGGCCGCAGGCATCGCGCCGCGCTACTCCGACATCGACACCTACCACATGATGGCGTCGGTCATCGACATGGCCATTCGCCGCACCCTGGCGGTGGGCGGGCAACTGGGGCACATCGCCGGACTGGATAACTTCTGCTGGCCGGACCCGGTCGTCGGACCGAAAAACCCCGACGGCGAATACAAACTCGCACAGTTGGTGCGCGCAAACCAGTCCCTGTTCGACCTGACGACAACCTTTGGGGTGCCCTGCATTTCCGGCAAGGACAGCATGAAAAACGACAGCACCCTTGGCGGCAAGAAGATCTCCATTCCGCCCACGGTCCTGTTCTCGACGATCGCACGAATGGCGGACGTGAGCAAGGCGGTCACGCTCGACGCCAAGCGTCAAGGAGATCTGATCTACGTCATCGGGACCACGTACGCCGAACTGGGCGCCAGCGAGTATTTCGGCATGCACAATGCCATTGGAAACGCCGTGCCGCAGGTGCGACCGGACACGGCGCTACCGTTGTACGCCCGGGTTGCGGCAGCCACGCAGGCGGAACTGTGCCGCTCCTTGCACACGCCGGCGCTGGGCGGCCTCGGGGTCGCACTGGCGAAGGTTGCCATGGGCGGAAACCTGGGGTTGGACGTGGACCTCCTGGCCGTTCCGCACGCCGGCGACCTGACGCCGGAGGAAATCCTGTTTTCCGAGAGCAACAGCCGCTTTGTGGCGACGATCGCACCCGAACGACAGACCGAATTCGAAGCGTTGTTTTCCAGCCTGCCCTGTGCACAGGTCGGCCGTGTTACAACGGCACCAGTGCTGAACCTGACCGTGGGCGGAGCGGACGTGACTCGGGTCGAGGTGCGCGACCTGTTGTCGGCCTACACCAGTACCTTGGCTGGAATTTGAGACGAGGCGAAAGGCCAGAGAGAGGTTTCGGGTTTCAGGAGAAGACGGCAAGCGGGCAGTGGCGCGGGACCTCCGGGACCGCAGCAGAGTTCCCTCGGGCCGGCCCGGCCCGAGTCCCCCGGCCGGGGACCGGCCGGTGCACCCCTCTTCGGCGCGGAACGCGCCGAGCCACTGCACGCTCGGTCGCATCCTGGCCCGGCAGGACGCCTTGCCGCGAGGCCGGATCTGCCCGCACATGGGCTTTCTTGTGGCGGTTCGTTTGAGCACACAGCGTACGAGCGAGGACGTCATGGCACATACCAAGTCAGTCAAGGCCAAGGCCGCAACGAACGCGACGGGGCGTAAACGGAAACCGGCGCGTCAGGCTATTCAGGCCTTGGTGATCACCGGGTTCGGTCTGAACTGCGAACGCGAGACGACCTGCGCCCTGAACAGCGCGGGCGCGGTCACGGCAACCGTGCATCTGAACGACATCCTGGACGGACAGCGGAGCCTGCGGGAGTTCCACATCCTGGCGTTCATCGGCGGCTTCTCATTCGGCGACCACATCGGCGCGGGGACGGTGTTTGCCAACCGCATCCGGTGTCGGTTGCGGCAGGAACTCGAGCAGTTTGTGGAAGCCGGACGCCTGGTCATCGGGATCTGCAACGGTTTCCAGACCATCACCCGTCTCGGGCTCGTGCCGGCTCTGGACGGTCGACGTTTCACCCAGCAGGTGGCCTTGGCGCAGAACAGCCAGGGCATGTTCCGCAATGCGTGGATCACACTCCGAGGCGAGCCGAAGTGCCCGTGCGTTTTCACTCAGGGAATCGACCGGTTGCCGTTGCCGATCCGGCACGGCGAAGGGCGGTTCGTTCCGGCCGACGACGCCACGCTCCAGCGCCTGGAGACGGAGAACCTGGTGGCGCTGCGCTACATCCACCCCGACAGCGGCGAACCGACCATGGAGTTCCCGCACAACCCGAACGGCTCGGTGAACGCCATCGCCGGCATCTGTGACCCGACGGGCCGCGTCTTCGGCCTGATGCCGCACCCCGAAGCCTACCTCTCGCCGTTCAACCATCCGCAGTGGCCCCGCCAGAAGATCGACGGAACCTTGCCCGAAAAGGGCCTGGGCGGGAAGATATTCGAGAACGCCGTACAGTTCGCGGCGGCGAACCTCGTGTAGGGCCTTGGGTTGATCCGCCGCGAAAAGGTCGTCACGTGTCGCAAGACGGATTCCCTGGAGCGCCGCATCTCCGCATGCGGCGGAGTCCCGACCCGGCCGGTTGCGGAGAACCGGCCCTCCACGCAAATGCCCCGCCATGGAGGACAGAATGCGCCTGTTCGTAGTGGGCTCGCAGGGCGCGGAACGAAGTGGAGCGCCAAGAGCCCATCCGGCGTGTCACGGCGGCGCGGCGCGGGGATGGTGTCTTGCCCGGCGGACAACCGCCGGGACTGCGACACCACTACGAGCGGCGCCACGGCCGGGCTTAGGGGCCGCATAGGTCGTTCCTTTTCGCGGCGGCTCGAGCTCTCAGGGCCGAAACGCGTCGACATCCGCGCGCACCGGGATGGAGTCCATGGCACCGGGGCGCGTGACGGAGAGCGCGGCGGCGCGACAACCCAGGTCAATCGCCTGTTCGACGGGCAGATCTTCCGCCATCCCCGCCAGAAAATAGCCGATGAATGTGTCACCCGCCGCCGTCGTGTCCACCGCCTTCACCCGGTACGCTTTGACTCTCAAGTTGCGAGGCCCGCAACGGTACAGCACCCCATCTGCACCCAGCGTGAGTACGATCTGGGCCCGCGGATAGCGGGCAGCGAGTTCCTCGGCAATCGCGTCCGGTTCCGTCTTCCCGGAAAGGTCGGCGCCCTCGTGCTCGTTGACCACGAAGATGCCGACACGGTCCAGGGGGAAGGCATGCACCGCGTCGGTCATGGGCGCCGGGTTGAGGCAGACCGTCAGGCCCGCCGCCTGACCGGCGGCGATCAGTTCCGCCGTGACGTTGATCTCGTTCTGCAGCAGCAGGACGTCGCCCTTGGTGCAGACCACGAGGGCACGGCGAATGTCTGAAACGGACATTTCCCGGTTGGCGCCGCCAAAGAGCAGAATGCTGTTCTGGCCCTGCGCGTCGACCTGAATAATGGCGTGACCACCGGGAGTGTCCCCGACCGTGACCAAGTCCACATCCACGCCTTCAGCCGCCATCTTCTCGCGCAGCCAAGCGCCTTCCGGTCCCAAACGGCCGGCGTGACGGACGGCAGCGCCGGCTCGGGCCAGGGCGACCGACTGGTTGGCGCCCTTGCCGCCCGCGTACATGGCGTAGGCACTGCTCCCAATGGTTTCGCCCGGTCGCGAAATGTGCTCGACCCGGTAGACATGGTCGACATTCAGGGAGCCAAAGTTCAGGATTTGCATGGGGTGGTCCCCTGATGTTCTTCGATCGTAACTACTCAGGTAGGGAGGGTTCGGGGTTCGGGCAATTCAAGAGGGCGAAATCATCCTTCCACCCGAAAATCCAGTTCCAAGCGCCTCAAACTCAGCGATGCCGAGCGCATGTCCCTCGCCGAAAAGGGCAAGCGACTCGGCAAGCTCCTCGCCGATACAGTCACCATCGTGGAACCGGAAACGCTCCTGCGCTGGTACCGCGACCTGATCGCGCGCAAGTTCGACGGCTCGAAAAAGCGCAAGTCCCCAGGACGCCCGCCCATCCCGCCCGAAATCGAGAACCTGGTCCTGCGCCTGGCTCGCGAGAACCGCCGTTGGGGCTATGACCGCATCGCCGATGCCGTCAACCAACTGCATCCCGACGCCCAGATCTCGGACCAGACCGTCGCCAATGTCCTCAAGCGCCACGGCATCGCCCCAAGCCCCGAACGCCGCCGCAACTCCACCTGGCACGAGTTCATCCGCTCTCACAAGGACTGCCTCCAGGCCTGCGACGTCTTCACCGCCGAAGTCCTGTCCAAGCGCGGACGGCTCGTCACGTTCTACGTGCTGTTCTTCATTCACATCGGCACACGCCGCGTCGTCCTCGGCGGCCTGCTCAAGTTCTACCACCGCAGCGCTGCTTGACCCAGTCACCCCATTCCGTCTGTTCCGCGCTTCCATCAACAGTCAAACTACGCCCACACCAGTACGTTACAGCCCAACCAACACCTGGAACGGATGGTAATCCAGGCCGTTCCGCCACTCCAACCCCGCCATATCCGCTTCTTCTTCCCTCACTTCCGGACCTGTCCGACCCCGGATGAGTTTTTTGACCCTACGACTGAGTCATCTCCCGCGCGGTCTCCGCGGCATCACCTCACTGCCGCCCCAGGATCCCCTGCAGTGCTTTTGCGTCCAGGCGCTTGATCGTCTCGACCAGCAGCTTGACCGTGCTGTCGTAGTCGTCGGCATGGATGACGCCGGTGTGGCAGTGGATGTAGCGCGCCGGGACGCCGAGGAACAGTGTCGGCACGCCCTTGGCGTGCAGGTGAATGGGACGCCCGTCCGTGGCGCCACCCATCAGGACACTGAGCTGGTACGGGATCTTCTTCTTCGTCGCAGTGTCGATCACGAAGTCGCGCAACCGGCGATGCCCGATCATGCCCCCGTCCAGGATGTAGAGGATCGGGCCCTTGCCCAGCTTGCCCTGCGCATCCTCCGGCTTGATCCCCGGCGTGTCCGCGGCAATGCCCGATTCCAGGACGATGCAGATGTCCGGGTTGACGACCTCCGCGCTGGTCTTGGCGCCGCGCGTGCCAACCTCCTCCTGCACCGTGCCGACACCGTAGACGCTGTTCGGGTGCGGCTGCTTCTGCAGCGCGCGCAGGACGCTGATGAACAGGCCGCAACCGACCCGGTCGTCCCACGCCTTGCCGACGAGGAACTTGGCGTTGCCGAGCGTGCCGAAAGCCGACTCAGGACAGATCGGGTCGCCGATGCGAATGCCGAGTCGCCGCTCGACGTCCTTGTCGCTCTTCGCCCCGACATCGATGAACATGTCGTCCTTCTTAACCACCTTGTTGCGCTCGTCCGCCTCCATCAGATGCGGCGGCTTGGACCCGACCAGGCCCGTTACCTTGCCCTTGCGCCCGTGGATCACCACGCGCTGCGAAAGCAGTACCTGGTCCGACCACCCGCCCAACGGCGCAAACTTGATGAAACCTTCCTTGGTGACGAGCTTGACCATGAACCCGATCTCGTCCATGTGCCCCGGCAGCATAATGCGCGGCGCCGGGGCCGTGCCCGCTTTGCGGCACACAATGCTGCCGAGCCGGTCGTATTCCACGTCCGTGCCTGGCGGCAAGTGCTTGCGGATGAGGCTCTGCACCTCTTCCTCGAACCCGGGCGCACCGTGCACCTCGGTCAGTTCCTTGAGCATGTCCAGCGTTGCTTGGTCCATGTGTGCCTCCTTCAGCCGAACGTCCTGGCATTCGGCAGTGGGTGTTCTAGGTTTCAGGTTTCAGCGGCCCCCGGTCGGCGGACCGCCCGGTCACTGGCGATGCAACTCGCGTGGTTCCGCGCCGCCACGGGCCTTGCGCCCGTGGGGCGACGACTGGAAAAAGAGGGGCGGTGCACCGCCCTTCTTTTTCCAGTCGTCGCCCCACCCAGTCGAGCTGGGTGGCGGCGGGAAACGCCGTGCGAGTTTCATAGGAGGTTTCAGGGAAGAGCCGGATGGACGTTCTGGGGCTTGGCGTCGTTCGATCGCCAAGACTCGGGGACGGAACAGCCTCTGCCGGAACCGTGATCGCCCGCCCTGACATTCGCGCCCTTTCGCGCCTTTCGTAGTCTCCCCATAGCATTACCCCGCCTTGACCGCGGGCACGTACTCCACGAGCATGCGTGCGAACTGCGCACCGAACTCCCGCCAGATTGCAGAGCCTGGCACGCAGTTGGCAGCCGCGAGCCAGTTCGAGTTCAGTTCGTACACGACGCTGTCCATGCCAAAGATCTCCCGCAGCCCGTCGCCAAACGTGGACGAACCGGCGCCCTTGGCCATGCCTTCGGTGTAGTACGTGTGCTTCCGCATCAGTTGATCGAGCAGCGCTATGCGCCGATCGTAGCCCTCGTCCACGCCCATACGGCCCACGTGCAGATTGCCCCAGTCATCGTCGTGCAGGTCGATGGCCAAGAGCGGGAGCGCGCCCTGCCGCTGCCGCGCCTTGAGCCACTCCATCAGTGCCTGGTTCTCCGGCGCGTTGTGCGGCCCGAAGTCGTAGTCCTTCGTGAAGCCGCGGTTCAAGTCGTGACCGTTGACGTTGAACCGCGTCTGCCCGCGCACCACACCGTCCTTGCCGGCCATGGGTAGGATCCCGATGTCGCAGGCGTCGAGCACCGCGGACGACGCCAACGCGCCCTCGACGACGCCGTCGAGGAACCAGTTCCCGCCCGCCTCCCACGGATGCGCCCGCCCGCGGAAGAACACCATCGGCTTGCCGGCACCGGACGACAGCGTGATCAACTCCAGGTCGCGCCCTTCGACGGTCTTGCCTATGCTGTCGACGCGAGCGTGCCGGTGGCCGCGCAGGCGCGCCAGTAATTCACCCAAGTGCTTCGTCGTATACGGCTCGATGCGCCCGATGTACACCACGTCCGCGGGCAACGTCACGGTCGCCTCGATGCTCTTGTCCTCCTTCTGCTCAAAGACGAACGGCGTCCAGTTCACAGCGTCCACCGACATCTGGTTGCCGATGCGTTTGGCAAACGCATTGACGCGCCGGCCGCCGTAGATGTTCTCGCGCGGCGCCATGCGCAGGCGCAGGGTCTGCCCTTTCGTGCCGTGCACACGGAAGTGCCAGTGCGTGAGCTGCCGGTTCATCGCCGGCCCGTGCTCGTAGTCGAACTGCGGCCGCAGTTCCAGCGTCCCGTCATCGAGAACGTCCCAGTCCAAAGGCGAGCCGTTCTCAAATGCGGTGTTGACGTACAGCGGTGTGGCCATCGGAAACCCTCGCAGAGTTAACCATGAAGGACATGAGGACCCTGACGGGCAATCGCAGAAAGCGGCTCACCCGCCCGAACGACGTCCCCGGCGCCGCCGCCAAACATTCAGTGTGCTGAGTAAAGTTGCTCACAATCCCCGGTCGTCAACTGCGGCCGGTACGGAAATGGCGAATGGCTCCAGCGCGGGGCTCACAACGCGCCAGCCACCGTCGCCAGGCCACGGACCACTTGCGCCACGCCCGCGGTCACCCGCGCGGTTCGGGGGTAGTCCAGTTTCTCGGGCGTGTCCAGTGCGGTGTGGTACCACTCGTAGCGGAAGAACGCCGTGTCCGTGACCATGATCGCCGGGTAGCCTTCCTGCCAGAACGACCAGTGATCGGACCAGCCGACACCCGTAATCCAACCGGGCACGGCTGCGCCTTCCGACGGGAATTGCGTTGAGTCGCGGAAGAGCTTGACCGAACGCCGGACCAGGCCCCGCGATTCGACGTTGCCGATGAACGCGATGAAATTCGCGGTGTCCGGGTAGATCCAACTGAACGGGAATGGATACTTCTGACTGCCGCGCGTTTCCGAGTAACACCCGATCGTCTCCAGCGAGAGCATGGCCACGACCGTCTCACCGCGTTCGCGACAGCGCTTGGCGCAGACCCAGCTCCCCATGCCGGGAGTCTTGAAGAACGGCGGTTCCTCGTTCACGAACGCGACCAACCGCACCGTCCGATCCAGCGCCTGCTTCTCCGCCGCCAGCAACCGTGCGATCTCGAGCAACGCCGCCGTGCCGGACGTGTTGTCGTTCGCGCCCGGGCAGTTCGGCACCGTGTCGTAATGCGCGCCGACGAGCACGATTTCGCTCGGACGCGACCGCCCCGGGAACTCGATCTCGAGGTTCCGCACCTTCTCGCCGCCCGCCTCGAACTCCTGCATGCGGACCTCGCAGCCTGAGACGCTGAGCGCTTTCTCGATGTACGCCGCGGCGGCGGCCAGTTTCACCGGCAACCCCACATGCCGCGCCCCGATCTCGCCCGCCAGCGTCCGCACATGCGTCTCCAGGCCGGCACGGACGGCTTCCTCCTCGGGCGAGAGCGGCTGGAACGGCCCGACGTACGACTTGCCCGGCATCCGGATCATGGTGCAACCTCCCATCCCCAGGACCAGAAATACGCCGCCCAGACGCAGCAGCGCCGCCCGCCATTCCTTCCATGTCTGAGGCATGAGTTTCGGGCGTTTCATGGATGGCCAGGATAGGGTTCAGACGCAAGCCCAGGTCACGTTGATGTTTGCCGCGGCCAGAGGGATGGCTCACTTCGCTGCGGCGGCCGGCGCCAGTGCGAAGTGGTGCAGTTTGGGCTGGGCGGCAGCGCGGATCTTGGCGTCCGCGTCCTGGGTCTGCTGCGTCAGCTTGTCGAGCTGTTCCTTCTGCTTCGCGTCGCCGCCCTGGACCGCCCTGGAAACGCCGCGCCACTGCCCGACAATGCCCTCCTTCGCACCGACGAGCTGCAGAATGCTCCGGCACTGGTCCGCGATCGGGCCCTTGTCCAGCAGGCCCAGGTTCCAGCCCTTGGCCAGATCCGCAGCGGCGACCGTCGCCACCTTGACGCCGTCGATGCTGACGTCGTATTGTTCCGCCTTCAGCCCGTTGACCGTGAGCAGATACTGGCTCAGGTTCGCGATGCTGTCCGTAACGCCGAGGGCCGGCCGCGCGTCATCCGGGATGGGGAACGGCAGGGCTTCGTCGGTGCGGTCGAACGCCAGCGCATCACCGGTCATCTTCACGTTCTCGATCTTGCACTGCACCGCTTCGCCCGCCGTGCCGGCCGCGGCGTCGATGGTTGCACGGCTGACAAGCCCTGGGGCGTTGAGCCCGACCAGGAGCGCCGCCGCCATGGTCAGTTGCCCGGTCGGGCCCGGATGCACGGCGTCGCCCATCATGGTCACCGGCTGCTTCTCCGCCTTGGCCCACACGTCGAGGAACGCCTTGACGTGCTCAGCGCCGGCCAGGTCCGGTTGCGCTGCCAGAAGCCCGCGCAGGCTTGCGAGCGTGTTGGCCACGTTCTCCTGCGGCTTGTTGTTCGCCCAGAGATCGACCAGTACGCTGAACTGATCGGAAAACGGAATGTTTTCCTTGGCGGCCAGGGCCTTCAGTGCCGCAGAGTATTCCTGCAGCCGCGCGTTGCCGCCATCAAGTTTCGCCGACGAACTGCCATTGTTCACCGGACTGGCCGAGAGCAGCACCGGTCGCGCGTTCACGGCGCGAATACGGCCGATCAGCGTCCCCATATTCTCGACGAACTTGTCCGTCGCGAACCATCCCTTGTCGTTCATTCCGAGCTCGACGGAGACCACCGTCGGGGTCCACGCGGCGACGTCGTAGTCGAACCGGGCCAGAACTTTCGGGATCGTGTCGCCGCCGACACCGGAGTTGCGGATGCAGAACGTCAACTTCGGAAATCGCGCGTAGCAGAAGGCCTCAAAGTAGTTCGAGTGCAGGTGCTGTGCCGTGATGCTGTCGCCCACCATCACCCAGGTATCGCCGTCCTTGAGCGGGAACTCACCCTGCGCCCGGGCCAGGCTCGCGACGAACCCCACGAATACCCCAACCGCCACCAACCCGATCTTCCTGAACTGCGCTGTCCGCATCGCAAAATCCTCCTTGCAGTGTGCTGTTGCCGTCCATACCGGCAGGCTCGTTCGATTCCACCTCGACACCCGTCCACCCCACGGACCCCCAATGTGCCAAATCTTCTGCAGGAATGTACCGTGCCAGGCGCCGAATGCACACCGCGCGGTGCCGTGCACCCGCCGGTCACTTGCCGGCGGGTGTGTCAGCGGCCATAGTGTTTAGGTCGGAGCAATGCCCCCCAACGTAAGGAGCGCGTCCCGATGAAGATCCTCGAGCGCGGCGCCATCATCAACGCGGCGGAGGTCGGCGACCTGCAGGCGGCTCTGAACCAGTTACCGGCGGCCGGTGGCGCGGTGTACCTGCCGGCGGGCAAGTACGAGATCGACCGCCCGATCGCGTTCGCACTCAAGGAGCGACAGCACCTGCACCTGTACGGCGACGGTCGCGCCACGGTCATCCACTACACGCCGGAGGATGGAAGTCACTTCCTCGAACTGCGGGGCGTCGAAAAAAGTTGGTGGCCGGACCTGCGGCTGACGATCCGCGACCTGTCATTCATCGGCAATCACAAGTGCGGCGACGCCCTGCACCTGCTCTGGCCGAACGACGGCCTGGTCGACACGTGCTTCTTCTACGGCTTCGGCGGCACTGCGGTGTGGATCGGTCCCAACGCCACCAACGTCACGGTCCGCGACTGCTGGATGCGCGACTGCCGCCGCGCGCTCTGCGCCGAGGACCTGCATCACCTCACGTTTCACGGCAACCAGACGCGCAGCGTCGACAAGGTCGGACTCCGCCAGGCCGAACACGTCTACATCGGGCGACACTGCCGCGAAGTCCGCATCGTCAACAACCACCTGGCCTACGGTCACTCCGAGGGGATCATCCTGGACGGCACCGCGCAGCACGTGGTCGCCAACAACACCATCGAAGGCTTCACGGTCGGCATCCGCGCCGTCGACTGCCGCGACATCGCCATTGCCGCCAACTACCTGCACACGCCCACCGGCATCCTGATGGAGGGCGAGAACCGCGGCCTGACCATCAACGGCAATCTGTTCACCAACAACCCGGGCAGCGCGGTGTGCGTCCGCACACCGCACGGTTCGGGCGGGCACGTGATCAGCAACAACATCATCCGCCAAAGCGTGTACGGAGATGGTCAGCGCGGCATTGACCTGGGCGACGCCGTCGACTGCGTGGTCACCGGGAACGTGCTTGAGGACTTGACCGATGGCCCCGCGGTGGCTGTGCGCGAACCTGGCCGGCACTGCGTCGACCAGAATCGCGTCAGCGACTGCGCCGCCCGGGCGCGCGCTGCGGTGCTGGGGCTGTGCGTACCGGACATCGAGGACGGCAACCCGTTCCGCGCCCTTTACGCGCACCTCCAGGCCGTGCCGGCAGGAACCGCGCGGATCACGTTCGGGTTCTGGGACCTGCGGCGCATCCTGGGCCAACCCCTGCCCGATGACGCCGCGACGCGCAGCGAGTGGTGGGACAACGACGCGCGCACCCCGCAGGCCCGCGCCTGGCTCGCGGCTGGCTGGCTCGTCATCATGGCACACCGCATCGAGAACCGGGTCGTGTTCGCGCGACGGAGCTGATAAGAGAAGGCGACGTGTCCGGGTGATTCCACTGGACAGAGAGCGGCAGTGGCGCGGGACCTCCGGGACCGCGGCAGGGTGCTCGGGGCCGTCCCGGCCCGAGTGTCCCGCTTCGGCGCGGGACGCGCCGAGTCACCCCATGCCGGACGGCATTCCGGTTCGGCACGCCACGCGTCTGTGAGCTACGGAAATAGGAGGACTCCCCAACCATGAAACCCAACCTGTGCGCCCTGATTCCGCTCGCTTCCATGCTCTGTGCCGCACTGCCTCTGCACGCCGAGACGCGCTACGTCGTGGCGCCAAACGGCGACGACGCCAATCCCGGCAGTGTGGAGAAGCCGTTCCGGACGGTGGAAGCCGCCCGGGACGCTGTGCGCGCGCTCAAGCGCGACGGCGGGCTCAAAGAGCCCGTCACCGTCCTGCTGCGCGGTGGCATGTACTGCCTCGACAAGCCCGTCGAGTTCACGGCTGACGACTCGGGGACCGCAGACGCCCCGATCACGTACGCCGCCTACCCGGACGAGAAGCCGATGCTCAGCGGCGGCACACCGATCACCGGGTGGAAACCGGGTGCGAACGGCATATGGACCGCGGAGCTCCCGGCGGTCAAGGCGGGGACATGGTACTTCAACCAGCTCTTCACCGCGCGCCCCGGCCAGCCGTACTTCGAGCGCCGCTGCCGCACGTGCAAGGGCCTGTTCGTCATCGCCGGCCTGACCGACGCGCCATACAAGAACGCCACGGCTCCGGTCAACCACCGCAACCCGCAGGACGAGGTGATGTTCTTCAAAGGCGACATTCAGCCGTGGGAGCACATCGAGGATGTCGAACTGGTCTTTATGCACGACTGGAGCGTGGGGCGGCTGTGGATCAAGAACATCGACTTCGATAACGGCATCGTGAAGTTCACCGGCTACCCGCACTACCGCATTGGGCACTGGTACCCGAACGGACGCAACCCCTACTTCGTCGAGAACGTCAAGGAATTCCTCGGCAAGCCGGGCGAGTGGTACCTGGAGCGCCAGACCGGAACGCTCTTCTACACGCCGCTGCCCGACGAAGACATGACGAACCTGCTCGTGGTCGCACCGCGCATTGAGCGGCTGCTCACCGTGCAGGGCGCAAGAGAGGGCGAGCACTACGTTGAAAACCTGACGTTCAAGGGTATCTGGTTCCACCACACGACCTGGCTGATGGCGCCGCACCAGTACGCGGAAAAGAATGGTCGTGCCGACCGGCAGGGCTTCCCCGACATGCCGGCGGCGGCGGAGTTCGCCTGGGCGCGCAACTGCCGCGTCGAGCGCTGCCACTTCAACCACCTCGGCGCGTATGGCCTGGACCTCGGCGAAGGTTGTCACAACAACGCCGTCGTCGGCAACCGGTTCATCGACGATGCGACCGGCGGCATGAAGATCGGGACGGTGGACCGCGCCGCCCAACCGCCCGTACTGCCCACCGGCAACGAAATCGGGAACAACCTCATTTCCGACGTCGGCGTTGTGCACTACTCCGGACACGGCATCGGCGGCTGGATGCTCGCCAACACCCGCATTCATCACAACGACGTGCGGCGCACCTCCTACTCGCCCATCGCGGTAGGCTGGGACCACTCGGCCAACATCACCGGCTGCAACTCAAACGTCATGGAGTACAACCACATCTACGACGCCATGCTCGTGCTCGATCACGGCGGCGCGCTGTACACGCTGGGAAACCAGCCGGGTACCGTCATGCGCGGCAACCTGATCCACGACATCCATCACACGCGCATGCACGGCAAGTCCGTCACGCGCCCGGACTGGGCCGGCGGCCCGCTCGGCCTCGACGACGGCAGCAAGAACTTCATCATCGAAGACAACGTCATGTACCGCACCGCGGGCAACCCCGAGTTCACCGTCACCCGCGACAAGGGTAATCACACCTGGAAGAACAACTCCTTCAACGTCCTGCCGACGGACCCGAACTTCCCGAAAGCCATCGCCGACAAGGCGGGTTTGGAGCCCGCCTACCGCGACCTTCTCGACCAGCCGATCCGGGTGACGCCCTCGCCGATCTTCGCCATGGAGGTGCCTGAGAATCTGCCGCCGCCCAAGATTGTCGACGACTTCGAGCGCCTCCAGCCGGGAGACAAGCCGCGCAAGCCCATGGTGCGGCTCGAAGACCAGGCGCCGGGCAAGGGCACCGACAAGGTCGAGGTCACCGCCGAGACCGCCGCGTCGGGCAAGCAGTGTCTCAAGATTGTCGACGCGCCGAACCTGAGCCGAGACTGGTTGCCGCACCTCTACTACACACCCTCCTATCGCGATGGCATCGTGACGGTCACCTTCGCGTTGCGGGTCGAGAAGGGCGCCATTGCCGAGCACGCCTGGCGCGGCACCTCCAAGAAGACCCCGTTCAGCACCGGGCCATCGTTCCGAGTCGCGGACGGCAAGCTCACCGTCGGCGACAAAGAACTAATGTCAATCCCGCTCGGCGAATGGGTGCGCTTCGAACTCCGGACGAAGCTGGGGCTCTACGACCCCGGCATCGGCAACGCCGGCATGCGAACCGACGTGTGGCAGATGACCGTGACCCCGGCCAACGGCGATAAACAAACGTTTGCCGACCTGAAACACGGCACGGACGACTTCGCCGACCTGAACTGGGCCGGCTTCGTCAGCCTTGCCAAGGACGCGACCGTCTTCTATCTTGATGACGTCGTCATCCAGAACGAGTGAGGCGCGCGGCGAAGTGATCTGCCGCCCCGTCGTCCGGAGTCATCTCGGGGTGGAACAGCGGGTCTCAGTCTGAATTCCGCCCTTCAGGCGGTATGCGTGCCTGGGATTCGGGCTCAAGGCTATCAATGGGACAGCCAACAAACCTCGGCAAACTGCTCACCGCCCTGGCCGGACTGGCGCTGGCCGTCGCCATCGTCATCCTGGCCGCGCGCCTGCTGCGCGAACGTAACGACGATTCCGACTTGGCCCGCACGGCCGACGTCCCGGTCGCCGCAGCCATGCCGCCGCAGCTTGAGACCTGGCGCGAACTCAGCCGCATTCCCCTGGGCATGCGCAGTCCGCGCGGCATTGCCGTTGACCGCGATAGGCGCCTGTTCGTCACCGGCGACACACTTATCAAGGTGTACTCCGCCACCGGCGCTCCGGCGGCGGAGTTCGCCCTTGACCTGCCGCCGCAGTGCCTGGCCGTGGACCGCGATGGGCGCATGTTTGTGGGCCTGGTGGACCACGTCGAGGTCCGCGACGCGGCTGGCGCCCGCCTCAGCGCCTGGATCCCACTGGGCGAGAACGCGTTCATCACGTCCGTAGCCGTGACCGACACAGACGTGTTCGTGGCGGATTCGGGCGGGCGTTTGGTGTGGCGGTTCGACAAGACCGGCAAGCTGCTCAACCGCCTCGGCGAGAAAGGCTCGAGCCCGGACGTGGAGGGCTTCATCCTGCCCAGTCCACACCTCGACCTGGCATTGTCCCCGGACAACACGCTGTGGGTCAACAACCCGGGGCGGCTCCTGGTCGAAAGCTACGCCGCGGACGGGCGCCGCCTGCGCAGTTGGGGCACGCCATCGATGAAACCGGAGGGGTTCTGCGGCTGCTGCAACCCCATCAGCCTGGCCGTTGCGCCCGATGGGAGCTTCGTCACCGCCGAGAAGGGCATAGCGCGAGTGAAACGGTACAGCCCGGACGGTGCGTTCCGTGCCGTCGTGGCCGGACCGGAGTGTTTCGACCCGGGCACCGACAACCTGGACGTGGCCGCCGACGCGGCGGGACGCATCCTTGTTCTGGACCCGAAACGCGGTATGGTCTTGATCTTTGTTGCGCAGTAGTCTCCCGTACAGCTCTGAAGACCGGGAACTACTCAGGTTGCCAGGGTTCGAGATTCAGTGTACCACGCCGCCACGGGTCTTGTGCCCGTGGGGCGACGATTGGGAAGGAGGGGGCGGCCCTCGCCCCCCCTTTTCCCAATCGTCGCCTCACCCAGACGAGCTGGGTGGCGGCGGAAAACAACGTGCCAGTCTTAGGAACGGACCGATGAGAGACTCGCGAGACAACGCACAGAACCGGCGAGAATTCCTGCGCGACTGCGGCCGCGCCGGAATCCTGGGCGGTCTCGGGCTTGCCGTGCTGATGCTGGGCCGCACCGGCCGGATCGCCGCCGACGAGACACCCGCCACCTGCCCGACACCGTGTGCGGACTGCGCACGTTTGGACGGCTGCGCCCTGCCGCGCGCCGTCGCGGCACGACAGAACCCGTACGAGAAACGACACCGCCACCATGGCTGATCCGACACCCGCAAAACCGCTCTGCCGCCGTGACTTCTTCCGCCGCGGCGCCGCCTGCGCCGCCGGACTGGCGTTGGCCGGCATGGCGGCACTGGGGGCACGGCGCACCACTCGCGAACGGCTGGTCTGGCAGCTCGACCCGCGCAAGTGCGTGCAGTGCGGCCGCTGCGCCACCCGCTGCGTGTTGAGCCTGTCCGCCGTCAAGTGCGTGCACGCCTTCGCCATGTGCGGATACTGCAAACGCTGCTTCGGCTTCTTCCGGTCCGATACCATGGAGCTCAACTCCGGCGCCGAGAACCAGACCTGCCCGACCGGCGCCATCTGCCGCACCTTCGTTGAAGACCCGTACTTTGAATACACCCTCGACGAGAAGCTCTGCAACGGCTGCGGCAAGTGCGTCAAAGGCTGCGGCGCCTTCGGCAATGGTTCTTTGTTCCTCCAAGTGCGACACGACCGCTGCCTGAACTGCAACGAGTGCGCCATCGCACGCACCTGTCCGGCCGATGCGTTCCAGCGTGTGCCGGCCGAACACCCGTATCTGTTGAAGGACAAGCTGCCGCCCAAATCCGGCTGAGGAGAGACGGTGCCCGTACGCGGCTTGGTGCTGACCATAAGAACAATACGACTCATACGACGCATACGACCGATGGGCTGGCGCCGGGCTGGGGGCATGCTGGTCGCTGCGCTGTGCCTGACCGCCGCAACAGCCCTGGCCGCGCCGCGCTTTCCGCAACCCGAGTTCGACTCCGGGCACATCGTGCCCACGCCAACACAGCCCCTTCCACCGTCCGCCGTGCCCGATTGGATCGCGCTGGCCGTACTCGCCGCCGCCCTCGCACTGACCAGTTACTTCGCGGTCCGGAACCGCTCGCGCAAAGGCATCTTTGCGGTCATGATGTTCTCACTGGTCTACTTCGGGTTCATGCGCCAGGGCTGCATCTGTCCGGTCGGCAGCCTGCAGAATGTCGTCCAGGCACTGTTCGATCCGCGGGCAGCCGTCCCCCTGACCGTGCTCGGATTCTTCCTCTTGCCGCTGGTCACGGCGCTGTTCTTCGGCCGGACGTTCTGCGCCGGAGTCTGTTTCCTCGGCGCCCTGCAGGACCTGGTCATCTGCCGACCCGTCAACGTTCCCGTCTGGCTGGTCCGCTGCCTCGGCATGATTGCCTGGTTCTACCTCGGCGCCGTGGTCCTTTTTGCCGCGACCGGCAGCGGGTTCCTGGCCTGCCGCCTGGACCCGTTCGTAAGCCTGGTCCGACAGAGCGGGACACCAACAATACTGGCCTTGGGCGCATGCTTCCTGGCATTGGGCGCGTTCGTGGCCCGGCCCTACTGCCGCTTCGCCTGCCCGTACGGCGTACTGCTGGGCTGGCTCTCGCACCTCGCCCGACGGCACACTGCCATTACGCCCGACGAGTGCGACCAGTGCCGGCTCTGCGAAAACGCCTGCCCGTTCAGCGCCATCCGCAAACCCGCGCAGGCGCAGAACTCTGAGCCGCGCCGTGTCAGCGCCCGCCGCCTCGGCCTGGTCTTGGCTCTGCTGCCAGTACTGATTTTTGCGGGCGAGTGGGCCGGCGCACGACTCGGCGCCGCGCAAGCCTCGGCAAACCGCTATGTCCAACTCACCGAACACCTGGCGGCGGAGAACGCCGACCGCACCGTTGAGGCCACCCTGGCCAGCCAGGCGTTCCGCGCCTCCGGCAGATCGGTCGCCGACCTGGACGCTCAGGTTGCAGACCTGCGTGCGAAGTTCGCACGCTTCGGGATGTGGATCGGCGCCGTGTTCGGTCTCGCATTCGGGGCCCAACTCATCCGACTGTCCGTCCCGGGCCGCAACAAGGACTATGAGCCGGACCGCGGCCTGTGCCTGAGCTGCGGCCGCTGTTTCTCCTACTGCCCGCGCGAGCAACTCCGCCGGCGACAGGGCCAGAGCATCACCGAGGCCAAGCCCCGGGGCGGACCGGAGGTTTTGTGAGGACAACGCGCCATCGTCATCCTCTTCTTTCCACCTGTGCAATGACCGGAGCAAGGACGCGGAGATCGCGGTGCCGACCCAGACCGACCTGCCTGACCGACAGTACCGCGGGCGGCCCTCCGCCCGCCATCCGAGCCTTGTGTTACGTGCGTGTCGAGAAGCGGGCGGAGGGCCGCCCGCGGTACTGTCGGAAGGGGCCCCATGAGACAGAGAATATACGACATAACATATTTACTACTAACGACTTCTATTTTGCATTCCTGACACCTGAACACTGAAACCTGAACACTCTCGCCG
>MHBL01000369.1 GCA_001803235.1 Lentisphaerae bacterium RIFOXYA12_64_32 | reverse complement strand
GGCGGGGCGATCGATTGGGGGAACAGGGGCGGGCGTCCGCCCCTGTTCCCCCAATCGTCGCCCCGCGGGCGCAAGACCCGCGGCGGCGCGAACCGGTGCAAGTAACATCAACCTATGATCGGCCGGTCCGCCGGCCGGGACGGGCTGACGCATTACCGGCAGGTTGCCTCCCGTCCTGTAATTCCGGCCCTTTCCATGTTACATTACGTCTTCGGCGGGACCGACAAGAACGCTTTCGCGGTCCGAGCCCCCCCGCTGCAAGAGAGTCGGGGATCAACCTGCAACGGCGACGCTACAGCCGGTCCCCCGCGTGCATTCTTCTGGCTGTAGTGGCCGCGTTACACGCGGCTGCCGGGTTCTTGCGGCAGGTTCGAACAGGCCTGAATCATTCACGAGCGGCGGTGCGCAACCGCGGAGCTCACGTAAGACGAAGACAGAAGCATGACCAACCCGTGGGCAGCATCCCTTCTGGTGGGGCTCGGCGGTTTTGCCGGGTCGGTGTCCCGCTACGGCCTGAGCGTCACCTCGCAACGTTTTGCCGTTGATTGGCCTCTTGGGACCTTGGCAGCCAACATCCTGGGGTGCCTGTTGATCGGCGTAATCACGGGTCTTTCCGCGCGGGGCGAAATCGTCTCTCCGGAAGTCCGACTCGCGCTGGCCACCGGGTTCTGCGGCGGCTTCACCACCATGTCGTCGATGATTTATGAGGCCGCCGAAATGCTGCGAGCCAGCGAGTACCTGCATGCGACCGCCTACATAACCGGATCGTTTCTTCTGTCTCTGACGGCTTTCGTTGTCGGCCTCATGGCTGTGCATGTGCTGATCAGATTAGGAGGTGGGCTATGGAGCTGAAGGCAGACGCAAGGCTGTTGCGGATATTCCTGGGCGAGGCCGACAAGGTCAAGCACACCGCGCTCTATGAAGTCATCGTGCGGGAGGCACGGCGAACCGGCATGGCTGGGGCGACCGTGTGGCGGGGGATCATGGGCTTTGGCCCCACCAGCAGAATCCGCACGGCTCGGATTCTGGACCTCTCCACGGATCTTCCGATCATTGTCGAAATCGCCGACGAGGAAGAGAAGATCAGCCAGTTTCTCCCCCTGCTCCACGACTTGTTTGAGTCGGCTCAGTGCGGCGGACTGGTGACCGTGGAAAACGTCAAGGTCATCAAGTACCTCCACGGGAAAGACAAGACCCCGTCCGAATGCCACCCTGCATAGGGTGATTCCAGCGGGCAGGATCAGCCGACATGCTGCTTCATGAACGCGGCGAAGTCGGCGGCGACCGTCTCGTACGTGGCGACATCTCGCGGCTGCGGCACGACATCCATGCCCGGCGCGGGACAGCTGAACTTCGCGGTCAGTTCCTCCCAGCTCAAGTTGCCGGCGGCGTGGGCAGCGCGCATGGCGGCGCCCAAGGCGGCGGACTTGCCGACATCGAGCCGTTCGACACGGGCGTTGAACACATCGGCCAGGACTTGGCAGATCCCCGTGCTCGCCGAACCGCCCCCGGTGACCCGCAGCACGGACGGGCGCTTCTCGATCCAGCCCGAGTGGAGTCTGAGCGTCAGCGCCTGCGCCTCGACCACCGCGCGCACGACAGCGCCCTGATCCTGCCCGTTCACGAACGCGTCCGAGCCCTTGTAGACCGGTTGTGCGTTGAGCACCAGCGGGGTAATCTCCGGAATGAAATACGGCAGCATCATGTTGCCATGGTTGCCGGCGGGTGCAGCGAGACAGGCGCGGTCGAACTCGGCCCAGGTCATCTGGCACTGGTTGCGAACCTGTTCACGCGCCAACGCGCCGTTCTTGAAGCAGATCAGGCTCATAAACCCGCCCGCCGGATTGCCGAACACGTGGCCGTAACCGTCGGGGTCCACCGTGGGTTTTTCCATGCTCGCGAAGTAGGTGTCACTGGTCCCCAGCGACACGACGGCCACACCGGGACGCCAGCCGCCAACCCCGATCAGACTGCAGGGGTTGTCCCCTGACCAGGCAACGACCGACAGACCACGCCGGAATCCATACCGCTCCGAGAAGTAATCCCAGAGCGGCCCGACCACGGTGTAACTGGGGCCGACGGCGGGCAGACGCGAATGCAGGCCGGGTGCGGTGGCGTCCAGCATCGTCGGATCCCACCCTCTGCTGGCGAGGCTGAGCAAATTCATTCCGGCACCGTCGCCCACGTCAATGGGCGCACTTTTTCCGGCCAGCAGGGAGCACATGAACGAACTGACCAGGTGCACCACCGCGGTCTGCGAATAGGCGTCCAGGTTTTCCTTGTAGAATTTCCGGATCTGCGGCCCGGAGAATCGTTCTGTGGCATGGGACCCGGTGCGGGTGCGTACCTGCTCTGCGCCGCCGGCGGCCTGAGTGATCTCGCGGCACTCAGCAGACGTGGAGCTGTCCATCCAGATCGGTGCGGTTGGGCGGCTGAGCATCGGCTCGAGCATGGCGGCCAACCCTGCATCACCGCGCCACTCCTGGCCAGCCAGGAACTTCGCGTTGAGGTACACCGTGCCGTGCTGCTGGCCGCTGCCGCTGATGCCGCGGATGCGCGATAAATCCAGTCCGTCTCCCTTCATTCTTTCGAACAGCAGGTCCAAGGCTGCCACCCAGAGTCGCGGGTCGGCGTGCCGGGTCAGCGGGTCCTGGTGTTCGAGGAACCCCTGCGGGCTGTGGTACTGCGGCAAATCGACCCCGAAATTGATGCTGCGTTCATCAACAACCACCGCTTTCGCCGGGTTGATCACCACCGCACTCAGGCTCTGCGTGCTGGAGTCCAGTCCCATGAACCAGTTCATCGTTATGCCTCCCGTGTCCAGCTGTTCCTCTGCCTCGGCAAGAGACATCGAGTAAAGTGTTCCATGGCGTCTCGACTTGCAAGGTTCCACGCGCTGACATGCTCGTTTTCTTCGACCTGTGCAACAGGACGGTCCGGTTGGTGCGCCACGGCATTCGGCGGCGGCGGGCACTTCAGTCCGCCGCCGGGGCTCCGGTCGGCATCTGTGAGCTCCAAGGCGGGCGGGCGCCCCCCCGCCCTACCCCCGGACCGCACGACCGGGACCCCGTCTTTATCGCACAGGTCGGTTTTCTTGGTGTTGCACAGACCTCTGTGGACAACCCTCGCCCGGCATGTTATACTGACACCATTTGCAGGGGAGTGTTTCTCCCGCGCACCGGTTCAGGAGCGGCCTGACGCTATGGCATATTGCGGGACGTCCTGAGGGGTCGCACCGGGGCGTGCATGGTCCCAGGCAACGGTTTCGTGAACAGACTCGGCACCCCGCGTCCGGCAATGGCCCGAGGCGCGGGGTGAACAATTCCTCGGGATTGAGCGTCAGAACGCTTGGCGGCAGGGGCAGTAACACAAGCGCAGCCTGCGCCGGGAGACGACCATGAACCGAACTGCTTCTTTCTCTAAAGCTTTGGTTCTCGCCGCCACCGTCGTGCTGGGCTTTCTCAGCGTAACGAGTTCCCGCACGGCTATGGCCCAGGCTGAAGACGTGCTGCAGCAATGGCAGGAACAGAAGCTCCAGTTCGAGGAACAGATCAAGACGCGTGTTGAGGCCGAGGCCAACCGGCAGGTGACCAAACAGGCTCTTGCCGAGAAGATGAACTTGGGCTGGCCTGTGGATCCGCCGAGCAAGACCTCGGCGCAGATCAAAGAGGAACTGACGCACCGAATCAACGGTGACGTTGACGCGAGGTATCCCAAAAGCGATATCGACCGTTACAAAAAGGATGCCGCGGAGAAGTACAAACTGTTCCAGCCCGGAGACGAAGTCGAGTTCGTCATTCGTGGCGGAGTCGGCCCGAACACCAACGTCAAGGGCAAGCTGCGCGAAGTCCAAGCCGGTGCCATTCTGATCAACAACCCGTCGCGCCGAATTGCGCGCACCGACATTGAAGAGGAGACCTTGGCCCGCTTCTATGCCGACTTGTCGGAGAAGTACATCGAACGGGACCTCCGGGTGAAGATGATTCACCGGAACAACAATATCGAAGGCACGACGAAGGAACTCCAGCTCAAGTACTACCCGCAGGCCTACCGCGAGGCCGGCTATGTGCCGAGGCGCAAGGAATTCGCCAAGAGCATCAAACCGGAGTACTGGGTCGCCAAGTCGGATGTACTGGACCATTTCTACGAGAAGGAGAAGGCGGCCAAGATCGATGAGATCACGGGTCAGATTCGACAGGACGTCTTCACGGAGGCGGGCTGGATCTTCAACGAGAAACTCGGGGAGTGGACTCCGAAGGTGGAGTCGCAATCCCTGGTCAGCAAGCTGAAGAAACTCTTGGGCAAGGGCGACGGGAAAGACGAAGAAGAGGCGGAAGACGCCAAGAAGAAAGACGACGACACCGAATGGGGTGAAAACGAGGACGACGATAAGGAAGCCGATGAGGGGAATACGAAAAAGGATAACGAGAAGGGCGACAAGGAGAAGAAAGCCGGCAAGGTGAAGGATGACAAGGGCGAGGAGTCTGCCAAGGAGGATGGCGCCAAGCCCGAGACCAAGCCTGACGAAGTTCAACCGGCGGAGGCAAAACCTGCCGAGAGCAAACCCGAGGCAAACAAGACCGAGAAACCCACACCTCCCGAAGGTGGGCCGGCTGTCGCCAAACCGGAAGGCGACGGTGGAGGCGAGGCACAGTGGGGAGAGGAGAAGAAGGATGCGGCGGGCGAGAAGAAGGAAGTGAAGAAGGAGGAGCCGAAGAGCCAGAACGACCTGTTCGACGAAAAGCAGTGATCGCGCTGGAGGCGCTCTGAGGAGTTGCCGCCCCGCGTCCTCCCGAGTGGGGAGGCAATCTGTCAACCTGAGGTCCTATCACTACTCCCGAGGCCCATTTCCCGCCTTCGATTCTGCCTGTTGCCTGTTGCCTGTTGCCTGTTGTGTGTTGTGTGTTGTGTGTTCGCCCGGGTCGTTCGGTTGCCAATCCGTCTCGCAGGGGAGAACGCCTGACATGAAACCCCTCAAGGCCTACGAAAACGTCGATTTTCTGAAAACCGATGTGTGCCGGCCAGTTCGGCTGCAACTCGAACTCCTGCACCCCGAAGTGGTCATGGCGTCACACCAGGTCCGGTCGACGATCGTGCTGTTCGGGAGCGCCCGGATCCCCGACCCGGAACGGGCAAGAACCGAACTCGCGATGGCCGAGCAGAATCTGACCGGAAACCCCGAGTCTGGAGAGATGCAGTTTCGGCGGGATGTGGCCCGCGAGATGGTGAAACTGAGCCACTATTACAATGTGGCCCGCGAATTCGCCCGGGTCGTGAGCCAGTGCTGCCAGGACGGCAGCAAGTGCGAGTATGTCATCATGACGGGCGGGGGTGGCGGGATCATGGAAGCCGGCAATCGCGGCGCTGACGACGCAGGCGCTAAGTCGGTGGGCTTGAACATCAGCCTGCCCATGGAGCAACAGCCCAATCCATACGTCACGCCGGAGCTGTGTTTTGAGTTTCACTACTTCAGCATCCGCAAGATGCACTTCCTCCTGCGCGCAAAGGCGCTGTGCGGGTTCCCCGGCGGGTATGGGACCTTGGACGAGCTCTTCGAGACTCTGACACTGATCTCCACGAACAAGATCCACCGGATCCCGGTCATTCTATTCGGCCGCGAGTTCTGGGAGGAGATCATCAACTGGCCAGCCCTGGTTCGGCGCGGCGTCATCTCCCCGGAAGACATCGATATCTTCTCCTACTGCGAAACCGCAGAGGAAGGCTGGCAGTTGATCCAAGACTTCTGGCGCGGTCGCAATGGCGTAGCCTGGCGCAATCGTCACAAGCCCGGCTGAACTCACGCCAGGTGCCGGCTCATCGAACCGGCACCCGCCCGGAACACCACCCACCCCAAACCACCTACCGTCGGACCGTCTTGGCGGCGTTGCGGATGGCTTGGATCATGGTTTCGACGTCCTGGGTCGTGAGCCGTGGATGCATCGGCAGGTTGATTTCGCGCCGGTAGAAGAACTTCTCCGCGTTCGGGCAAAGGTCCTGCGGGTAGCCCATCTTCTGCAGGGCCTTGAAATGGTACGTCGGCTGGTAGTGCAGAATGCCCTGAACCCCCTCCTGGCAGTAGAGCACCCGCATGAACTCGTCGCGCGAAGCACCCAACTTCTCCTCCTCCACACAGACGGTGTAGAGGTGATACACGTGCTTGTAGCCGTCGGGCTCCAGCGCCGGCGTGATGCCCTTGATGCCCTTCAGTCCCTCGTTCAGCATGTGCCCAATCTCACGGCGCCGCGCCGTCAGCATCTCGATCTTGTCCACCTGGCAGCACCCGACCGCAGCCTGGATCTCGTTCATGCGGTAGTTGTTGCCCCAATGGCCGTTGTAGTCCTCGACATCGAAGTGCGACGGCAGCCAGTAGTCGGCCTTGCCCTTCTTCTCGACGGAAGTGTCGCCAAACGTCCACGTCGTCTGCGCCGGGTCCCAGTGCGTCAGGTTCATACAGCGCAGCATTTCGATCCCCTTCACGAACTTGTCATGATTCGTGGTGATCATGCCGCCCTCGCCGCATGTGGTCATGTTCTTCAGCGAGTGGAACGAGAACACCCCGACGTCGCTCACCGTGCCCGCCTTGCGCCCCTTGTACTCGGCATTGTGCGCATGCGCACAGTCCTCGAGCACGAGCAACCCATGCTTCTTGGCAATGTCCAGGATCGGATCCATGTCGCACATCAACCCGGCGTAGTGCACACAGAAGATCGCCTTGGTCTTCTTCGTGACCAACTTGGCGATGCACTTCGGATCCATGTTGAACGTCCGTGGGTCGATGTCCGCGTACACGGGACGGGCGCCCTGCTTCAGGATGACCAGTGAAGTGGCCACAAACGTGTTCGGAGTGACGATCACCTCGTCGCCCTCGCGAATATCGAACAACTGCGAGCACAGGTGCATGCCGGTGGTACAGTTGCTCACGGCGTAGGCGTGCTTGCAACCGCACATCGCCGCGAACTTCTTCTGGAACTCAGCCGTCTTCGGCCCCATGGTCAACGTGTCCTGCTTCATGGCTGCAAGGACGGCTTTCTCCTCCGCCTCGTCGTAGATCGAACCGAAAAAGGAATAGGGAACCTTCAGCGTCACGCCGTCCTTGGTGGCGTATGAACTGGTGATGCCGCCCTCCGTCTCACCCCCGGTAATGTGCTTCTTGTCGCTTGCGGTGACCTTCTTCGCCATGATGCCCTACTCCTCTGCCACCCAGTCGCCCACCGGCTCCCGCCGGCGCGCAATGCCCTGAGTCATTTATTGATACTTGTATAACAAATACACCAAAAATCTTGGAATGTCAAGGATTAATATTACTGCTTAATTATCTTTATGCGATTGTTTCCTATCTTGCATCAGGTTATCTTACGTTTTAGTCATACATATCCTCAGTCGATGCTTGTTTCTTCGGTTGCCGGACCGCACAAGACCGGGAGAGTTCACTCATGAAACATGATCTTCGCCTGCAGCGCACGGTGACCGAACTGCTCCTCGCGCGGCCGAACCTGACGCGCCAGGACATCCTCAGAGAGATGCCCCTACGCCCGGCGACCCTGTGCGCCGCCGTTCAAAACCTGATCCATGCCGGCCTGGTGGAAGAGCCGGAGCGCAAGGGATTCAAAACGGGCCGGCGGCCTAGCCCATTGCGTCTGTGCGGCGGCTACGGGTGTTTCCTCGGGGTTGAACTGGATATTCACGAGACCATGGGGGTCTGCATCGACGCTGCGGGGACCACGTTGGCCGTGGCCCGGGTCGCGAGCGGCGTGCGGCCCAGGGATATAAACGTTGCCAAAGCCGACGTCGGTGCCGTGATCAGCGACCTGCGCCACCAACTCGCCGGCGGCGCGCCGCCCGTGCGCGGCATCGGGTTCGCGGACCCCGGACTGGTTGACACGCGGCACGGTACAGCCATCAAGGCTGTCAACATAGCGGGCTGGGAAAACGTCCCGGTTACGGAGTGGCTGCACGCCGAATTCGGCGGCGACGGTATGGTCTTGCCTGCCGTTTCCGCGCAGGCCTATGCCGAAGCGCAACTCGCCCCAGACCCGCGGCCGGATGACGGCCTGTTCCACATGGAGCTCGACGTGGGCATCGGCGGCGGCCTCTGGAAGAGCGGGGTCCTATTTGAAGGCGCGACCGGGTGTGCCATGGAGGTCGGCCATATCGTGGTGCAGGAGGGCGGCCCGCTCTGCAACTGCGGCAACCGCGGCTGCCTCGAGGCCATCGCCGGGCTCGAGGGCCTGCGCCGGCGTGTCCGCGAACTCAATGCTGGCGGCGTGTTCACCAGTCTCGTCGCTGAGAGTTTTTCGTTCGAGCAGTTGGCTGCCGCGGTGCAGTGCAACGACAAGGCAGCCGTGGGGCTAGCCATGGAAGTTTGCCACTCGGTCGGGGTCGGGTTGGCGGCGGTCGTGTCGATTCTGAACCCGGGTATCGTGGTGTTCAGCGGCGGCCTGGCGCGGCTGGGCGACCGCCTGCTCAACACCGTGCGCGGTGAACTGGTCCAGCGCTGTCAGCCGCAGGCCGTACAGGAACTGACGCTGCGCCTCTCCACCCTCCCCGAGCACGGCCCCGCCCTGGGCGCCGCCCTGGCCATGCGCAACCGCGCCCTGCTCCAAGCCGCCGCGGAGATCTGAAGCTCCTTCTGCAGACGCCTCCCCCACGTCTACCGTCGCCAGTCGCCGCGCTTCAGGATGTCCGGGCCGTACTTGTGCCGCAGCCGGTCCACGGCACTGTCGAGGGCGGCGTCGCGCTGCTGCACGACCGAGGGTTCATCGGGAAACAACAGCAGTTGTCCGCCTGCCTCGCCGCCGCCCTCCTCGTCCACCAAGCTGGACACACCGAACCCGATCAACCGCACAGGGCGTGAAATCCGTTCATGGTCAAGCAGTCCCAATGCGGCGGCCAGCAGGTCCCGGTCGCTGCTCACCGCGCCGGCGAAGGACTGCTGCCGGGTGATGGTCTTGAAGTCCCCGAACCGCACCTTGATCTGCGCCGTGCGCGCGCGCCGCCCCACATTCCGCAGCCGACGTCCGACATTCTCGGTGAGTTCGACCAACGTCTGCCGGACCACTCTCAGGTCGGCGCAGTCTTCAATGAATGTCTCCTCGTTCGAAATGCTCTTCTCGGGAACCGGGTCGGCGATGACCGTCCGGTCGTCACGCCCGTGCGCCAGCTCCCAGATATGCCGGGCGAACGCCTCCCCCAGCAGCTTGGTCAACTCCGGCAGTCTCTGCCGCTGGATCTGCCCGATCGTCCGGATCCCGACGCCGGCAAGCCGTTCCGCCGTCACCTCGCCGACGCCCCAGATCTTGCGGACCGGCAGCGGTTCCAGGAACGCAACGATCGCCGCCGCATCGGAGGGAATGACGGTTAGGCCGTCAGGTTTCTCCAGATCACTGGCCAGCTTGGCGAGGAACTTGTTCGGCGCCACCCCGACCGACGCGGTCAGGTCGAGGCGCCCGCGGATCCGTTGCCTGAGCGCGCGCGCCAGGTTCACCGCATCCCCGTCCCAGGCATGCAGCACGCCCCTCACGTCGAGGAATGCTTCGTCGACCGAGACCGGCTCGACGATCGGGGTGAACTCATGCAGGATCGCCATGATCTGGTCGGACACTTCCTGGTACCGGTCCATGCGCACAGGCAGGAAAATCCCGTGCGGACACTTCTTGTAGGCGGTCCGTGACGGCATGGCGGAATGCACCCCGAACCGGCGCGCTTCGTACGACGCCGTGCACACCACACCGCGCTGGTTTGGCGGCGCGCCGACAATCACCGGCTGGCCACGCAGTGCCGGATTGTCACGCTGTTCCACGGCCGCATAGAACGCGTCCATATCCAGATGCAGAATGGGGCAACCGAGCTCACTCATCAACGGGCCTCACACGTCGGACGGACCGGACCGATCGGACGGGGCGGACAGACCGGAATCCCCCCCCCGCCTCCTATCGCGGTCTGCCTCGCCCCCCCACCACTCACCCACTCACCCACTCACCCACTCACACACGCCCCCTCTCCCACCTGCGGATTCCGCATTACAGTATGTGCACGACGGGCAGGAATCGAATGCTCCAGCCTGTCCGAAGAACAGGAAGGAGTCGCCCATGGACACGCCAGACGCCCCGGCAGGCCGTGCAGACACGGATATCCTCGCCAAGATCTGCCACCTTGCCGGACAGGCGGTTTGCGAATACCGCATGATCCAGCCGGGCGACCGCATCCTGGTCGGGCTCAGCGGCGGGAAGGACAGTATGGTGCTGATGCACGTCCTTGCCCGGCTCTGTCGCCATGCGCCGTTTGTCTTCCACATCCGTTCAGTGTTGGTGGACATGGGCTTTCCGAACCAGAACGCCCGGTCCGTCGAAGACTACTGCCGCAGCCAGGGCTGGGAGCACGAGACGGTCCATTTTCCCGGGGCGGAACTCATGAAGAGGCAGAACGCCGAGGAGCGACCTTGCGGGCTCTGTTCGCGCCTGCGCCGCGGTCAGCTTCACCGTGCCGCCAACCGGCTCGACTGCAACAAGATCACACTCGGCCACAATCTCGACGATGTCTGTGTCAGCTTCCTGCTGTCCTTGTTTCGCGGCGGCGGCCTCACCACCATGGGGCCACACGTCCCGGCCGATGCCGGCACCAAGGCCATCATCCGTCCGCTGTGCTTCGTCTCCCGCCAGCTCATTGAAACCGCAGCCGGTGAACTCGACTTACCGATCGCCGAAAAGTGCCCGTACGAGAATCAACTCGAAAAACACGGGGACCGCGCCTACCTGGAGCGGTTGCTGAACCAACTTGACGAGAAGTTCCCGCACGTGCGCAGCACCATGCTCACCAGCCTACGCGATGTCCGCCCCGCATACCTTCTCGACCGGAAATTCATCAACCTCGACACGATGCCGGACACCGTCCGCCCGACCCCGTGAGTCGCCGTTACGGCTGCCGCACGACCATCAAAAACCGCAGCCTGCCTTGCCAGCCGTGCCGCCGATGGCTAACATAACGAACGGCGGGAGTCGCCTTCCGGGCAATGACAAGCGAAAACCGAAGGAGTGACCATGGGTCCATCACGACGGAAGACTCGGCCTCGATCATCAAGTTCAATCCGAAAGAGTTCCCGGTTGGGCGCCGCCTGTGCGACTCAACTCCGGGCCGGAGTTGCCAAGGTCGATATCACGGACTACCAGGCCGGCCCTGTCAATGACCCTCTGTACGTCAAGGCGCTGGTCCTGAAGGACGCTGCCACGACAGCGGTGATCGTGACCGTGGACGCCGTAGCGCTGGCGGAGATTGGCCCGATCAGAAGCGACTACCTGGCCAACGTGCGCTCACAGTTGCGCAAGGACCTGGGGCTCAAGGCGGCGAACGTCCTGATCAACTCCAGCCACTGCCATGGGATCGCCTGCGCCGATGCCGACCGTCGGACCGTCCAAGCCGTGAAGGAAGCATGGCAGAACGTGGTGCCAGTGAAGGTCGGGGCGGGTGTCGGCCACGAGAACAGGATCATGGAGAATCGCCGACTCAGGCTGAAGAACGGCAGGGAGGCCGACGTCCGACACGCCTATGCGCTCCCCCCGGATGAAGAGGTCGTTGGCGTCGGGCCCGTCGACCCCGAGATCGGGGTCCTTCGCCTGAACAGGGAGGATGGACGAACCTTGGCGGTCGTCTACAACTTCGCGTGCCACCCCATCCAGGGCGTTCCGAGCGGCGCGAACACCGCCGACATGACCGGGTTTGCCTCCCGAGTGATTGAGGACAACCTGGGCGACGGCGCCATCGCCCTGTTCCTACAGGGCTGCGCCGGCGACATCAACCCGCTCCTGTACAAGGACGTGGACCACCCCAGGGATGCGGAGCCGTTGGGGAACATGCTGGGGCTCAGTGCGCTCCGGGCAGTGAAGAAGATCCCGTGCAGAGAAGACGGACGACTGCACCTGATCCACGAGACCCTCACGCTGCCACGAGCCGACCTGGCGCCGCATATCGACGCGCTGCAAGCCGAGCAGACGCGACTGCTTCAGTCCCTCCAAGGAACAACCCTCAACCTGAAGACGTTTCTGGCGTTGACCGCGAAGTACAACCTCTCCCCCGATTTCCCGTCCTACTACTCGCACCGATACCTGCACGACAAGACGATAGGACGGGGCGACCTGAATCGACTGGACACCGTGAACCGGCGGAACATGAATCAGTACGCGGAGAACGTCCGCACCATGGAACAGTTGACACGAATTCAGGCGAACCTGGGTCTGCTGAAGATGCATCACGCGCAGAACGTGGCCGCCGGCAAGAAGACCATCGACGTCGAGGTGCTGGGGCTGAGAGTCGGGGACTTCGTACTGGTCACGTTCCCAGGGGAGTTGTCCGTGCAGATCGGGCTCAACATCAAGAAGGCCTCGCCCCGCAAGTTCACCTTCGTTGCGGGCTACACCAATGGCTACATCTACTACGCCCCAACGGCAGAACAGCTCAGAAATCGCGGCGGCGCGCAGGAAGACAGCGACTGCTTACTGGCGCCGGAATGGCAGGCGCGGTATGAGAAGGCCGTCCGTGCCGTGCTGAAGCGACTCTAGGATTTTCCCGGTTTGACGTTCCAGTCCTTTTCGACCGCCTCCAGGAACAGCTTCCAGTTCTGGGAGTTGACCGGGTGGTTGCTCTGCTCGAATGTGATGAGCCCGCCATACGCGCTGTCGACCATCGCGTTGATGACCTCACGCCAGTGGATGGTGCCGATGCCCGCCGGATAGTGGCTGTCCCGGTCCCCGAAATTGTCGTGGAAATGCGTTTCGATGAACAACGGACCCATCTTCCGGATGACATCAAGGATATCCAGGTGCTCGAAATGGCAATGGCCGGAATCAACGCAGACGCCCAGATTCGGGGCGCCGATGTCCGCGACAAACCTCAACATCCGGTCGATGTCGTACGAGACCTCGGGCAACTCGCTGACGGCGGTTTCCACGCTGACACGGATGCCTCGCTTTGCCGCAGCCGCACAGAGACAACGGTACACGGCGAGCAGGTCAGGCAGGAGTTTGTCCCTGCCGTACACCTCTTTGCCTGCGGCGTACAGTTCGGAGCACGTTATCTTCCCGGCGTGGAATAAGGTCGCCTTCTCGCCCATATACCGTTCACATGGCAGACCCAGCATGCTGCCGATGTGGGTGGTGACGCAGGTCATGCCCAGGAATTCAGCGACATCCAGTAGTTTCTCGTGCCACGGGAAGATCCACTCCAGGGACTCACCCGGAGGCGGGAGCGTCTGAAGAAAATGGGACGACGGAATGGTCATTCCATGCTTCCGGACAATGCCACGGAGTTCCGCGAGCTGGCGTTTCGGCCTTGCGACGTAGGACATGTCATCGTCCGCAAAGACAAGCGCCGCCTTGTCGACGTCCGAGCCCGCAGGAAACGCCTCGAAAAAGATGTCGTTGAAATAGACGCCGGTGAACCCGAGCCGCCGCATTTCGCCACAGGTAGTGTCGAACTTGCCGGGGTCGAAATGCCCAAGCGGTATCGTTCCCACCAATGAACGGAAATTCTCCGGAATCTTCTTTCCCATACGAAGCACCCTTCAATCCAGTTCAATCAACTCCCTCACACGCGCAAGGCTCTTCACGCGGACAAGCCCTTCACCCTCGAGAATATCACAACCCAAGTTCCTGTCGACGATGATCGTGTGGGTGATGCCGGCCTGACGCGGCGCCTCGAAATCCTCCTTGACGCTGTCGCCGATGGTCAGCACATCGCTGGGGTCGGCATTGAGAGCGGCCAGTATCCATCGCCACATTCGCGGCTGACTCTTCATCCCCTTTGTTTCGTTGGTGCCGAAGATTCGCTGGAAATAGGGAGACCCGCGCAGCGAGGCGAGGCCCGCCCGTTCCAGTTTCAGCAGGCATCCGGTGACGGGGTTGTTGCTCACAATGTGCAGTTCCCGGCCATTCCGGCTCAGAGTCCGGACCATTTCGACGGCATCCTCATGGATGAAAAGTGCGTCGTTGTGCAACCGCCTCATGTCATCCCAGACAGCCTCGGGGTCGAGGGCGAAGTGCGTGATGAAGTCGGGATAGTCCCACCAGACAAGAAGGTTGTTGGCGAAATTGTCCAGCGTCTCCCGGGCTGCGGACTCCGCAAGGTTCATGCGCGCCGCAATATGCCGGCTGAACAACTGAAACACCGCATCCCGGAAGTCGCCGCCGAACGTTCCCGGCCTGAGGTCGGTGATCGTGGAGTCGATGTCGCACAGAATTGTCCGTACTGAAATTCTCTTGTCTACCGATGACACTTCAGGTTGCTCCCGTGACGCAGGATCGGAGAATCTGCGCTACTTCGCGTAGTACCCTTCGGCACCCCACAAGTAGCGCGACTTGCTGTCCCATGCCCCACCGTTGTAGTGGGCGCCGTCCCAAGCGACCCCGGGCCTGAAGGTGTCGCGCTGGCGCATCCATGACACGTGCATGTCCACAAAGGCGATGACAGCGCCAAGGTTGTGCCGGGCGCCACAGACGTAGTAAGAGGCGTTGATGTAGGAGTCGTATTCTTTGTCGCCATCGCCATCCCCCAGCATGATTAACTCCGCCGGACGGGTCACCTTCTTTGAGCAGACGATTTGTGTGATGACTGAGCCGTCGGAGCGGAAGTACCCCAGGTTGACGTTGTACCCATACGAAAGGTCCGACCAGGCCCAGCCATGGTTGGGGTTGGATGGACATTCCCAAACAGCGGGCTTGGCACTGGACAGGCTGTTGGAGTAGTAGGTCGCAAGATTCTTGTTGATCTCGTAGTCGATGAAGTTGTACCACAACCGCGGCCATGCCCCGAACGTGTCATACGAAGGGAACCAATCGTTGTTGTCATCGGTATAGAACAACACTCCCTGACTCAACTGTTTCAGATTGTTGGCGCAGGATGCCCTCTTGGCCGTTTCCTTGGCCGTGCTCAACGACGGGAGGAGCATCGACGCCAGGATCCCAATGATTGCGATGACAACGAGAAGCTCGAGCAGCGTGAAAGAACTCCGGTATTGAGTCGGAGAATGCCGGATGCACCCGTTCCCCGGGCTTCGCTCAACGGTCTCTTTCATTGGTATCCTCCTCCGTGGGTTGTCGCCGGACTTCAGGGCTTCGCAAGGCCAATCCTGTAGACATGGCGCTGATGTGGGGCATAGGCGTCGGAGAAACGGTCTCCGTTCAACTCGATCGAACGGTCCTCAAAGAGCACCTCCACCTTTGCGCCGGCGGCCACACTCTCCGGGATGACGATGGGCACCTCGACCGGGTCCTTCTCCACATTCACGGTGATGACATACAAAGAGCCCTCGAACCGGCGGGTCATGGCCAGCACCGAGGAACTGCCGGCGGTGGCAGGAGAGACTTCATCCAGGGAGAAGATGACGTCGCTCAAGCTGAGAAGTTCCCGGTTGATCTGCTTGCAGACCTCCCAGTGACGCTTGCCAGAGGGCATGCCCAGGAAGTAGTATACACCCGTGGCGCCGACGATGATCGAACCATAGCTCTGCGCAACCTGTTCCCCAACCGACGGCTCTCGGGGGTGGTTGTGCAGGTTGTTGCCGACGAGGAACATCCAGGCCGGTTTGCGGTCCGCCGCCCCGGCCTTGGCGATGACGGACACCTGTTCGATGATTTCGGCAACCTTGCGGTTCTCCCGGTTCGTGACATAGTCGTCAATCGAGAGAATGTCGGTGGTCAGATTGGCGAAGCGGCTGGGAATCCCCATCACGGTGTTGTTCATGAAGATTGGGTGATAGCGGTCGCATTTCCTGAACTCCTCGATGCAGGTAATGACATCCTCGGGTTTCGCGTACAACTCCGGCTCATCGACCGGCAGCCAGGCGATGAGCGACGGCTTGCCGCCCCATTGCGCCGTCATCTTCTCAATGCCATACTCGAACATCTTCTTGTCGGAGAATCCGCCCGGCCAGGCAATCAACTTCAGGCCATGCTTCTGGGTGCTGTCGAAATAGCCGTTCATGGTGTCCTCGAAGTTCGGACGAATGCCGGTCACCAGCATCAACGTCTTGAACCCGGCGTCGCTGTAGTTCTTGACGATCCGCTCCTGCAATGCGAGGTCCACCGGCATGGCATACCCGCCCTGCTCCAACGGGGCAATCACCAGGAACGGTTTCCCGTCGACGACCACGCAACGCCGTTCCCGGTCAATCTGAGTCGCATTCGCCTGGTATGGTTGTTTGATCAGCGGCGCACTCGCCGACACCGAGGCCTTGCCCGCGGCGCCGATGTCGAACCGCGTCTCGTAGGTTCCGGCGGGGAGAGAGGCGATAGGCAGGTCGACCCGCATCGACGGTTTGAGCGTGTCAACCGTGCCGCTCCAGAGGCCCTTCCCTTCCTGGTCCAGGATCGAAGCGGTTCCGGACATCCCGTCCCGCAGGGAAATGTTGAGCTTGGCGACCAGGACTGCGTTCTCCTCATTCATGTAGAAATTGCGCTGGGTATAGACATCGAGACGCTTCTCCAGCTTGAGGACCGTCTCGAATTGTTTAAGTACCGCGCCCTCTGGCGAGACAATTCTCCCGACTAGGCTGACGTCCTTCTTCGCCACCGCTCCGCTGCACGACAGATCAATCGTGGCGGTCCCATCGCCAGCCAACGCCACGTCAGCGTTGTCGGTGGCGGGTTGGTCGGCGGAGAAGAACTGAATGCCAAGCGTCTTGCCGGCCCAGGCTTTGGCCTGGAGCGAACCGCTGACCAGCAACGTGTCCCCTTCCAACGCCTCCGCCAGGCGCACCTCCGGCGTGTCGAACGCGAATCTGGAAACCACGGAACCGGGCCAGATGATCGAGCCGTAGTAGGCGACATCATGGAAGTTCACCCGGGGCGTCAGGGCGGTGCAACTCTGCTCGCCTCTTGACGTCTCGTTCCGGCACAGGTTGATCCCCCATTCGTCACCGGTGGACTGGCTCAGCCCCAGCATGCTCAACGGCAGCTTGACTTCCGCCTCCCAGCATTTCCGCTCGGGATCCACCGACGCCCTGCCCTCCCATGTGTC
The DNA here is from genome assembly GCA_001803235.1 of Lentisphaerae bacterium RIFOXYA12_64_32. GTDB lineage: Bacteria > Verrucomicrobiota > Lentisphaeria > Oligosphaerales > YB12-FULL-65-16 > YB12-FULL-65-16. The sequence goes on along the minus strand of MHBL01000369.1, from coordinate 2,997 downwards.
CGTGCGCGTGATGTTCTTGCCAAAACCCACTGCCGCCTTCACCCCTTTGCTGTTGAGCGCCAGGTGCAGGTAGCTGGACCGGCGCAGAGTGGGGTCAATGAATATCTCGACAATGTCATCGCCCCAGATCCTGCCATTGTTGTCCTGCTCCGCGGCGGTCTTGAGCTTGCCTACGTCCTCGCAGTGGCACCTGAAGGCGAGGTAGAGGTTGTCGTCATCGCAACCGAGGAACGCCTCGGTCTTGGACTCCGGGACGGTTTTCCCCTTGATGAAGAACCGGTCGGTCAAGGGCATGCCCTGCCACTTGTCGCCGAGCCGGCCGTCGATGACCGGGACTTTCGCAAAACGCTTCAACTCGATTCTCTCCGGAAACGCGATCGGCTCGCTGTCGGCGGCGACAAACCGGGTGTCCAAAACACTCGCCTCATACGTGGAAACGGTTTCACCCAGCTCCACCTGCGCGTCATCAAGCCAGATCGTCCCCTTCGCCTTGAACTCGACCCCGCCACGGACGGCGTTCTTCACCGGAGCCTTAACGACCATCTGATAACGTTGCCATTCCCGGCCCACCTTTACGTCCTGGCGATGCATCTTCCCATACATCTCCCAGACCGTCAGTTGGACAGGCAGATCGTCCGTGTCGGACTTGATGGATATGCTGTAGGTTACCGGGCTGCCGACCATCACCCCAACCTGGTGCGCCTGCGCACCGTTCCTCACGGTATCGGCGTTGTTCTCAAGCCTGAGCGAGTTTGTCCCGGCGAGAACATTCGCCGTGTCGTGATCCAACCGCCAGACATTCCAGAAATTCTCCAGCGTCCCGAACGTTGGCAGAATGCTCGCCTGGTCGCAAGGCTTCCAATACAGCGGGAGGTCGTCCTGCGTGTACTCGAACGAACTGTTCGGCAGCAGGTTGCTCGACACATCGCCCTGAACGAGGCGGGAGACGGCCAGGTTGTCATAGGCCGCGGGCATCTTGTTGACAAAGAACGAGAACCCTTTCCCCTCCGTCTTTCCCGGCTCAATGAATTCGGCAACCCTCTGGCCATTGACGAACCACGAGAACATCAACGCCTCATTGACCTTCCGGCAGATGATCTTGAACTGGTACGTCTGATTGGCCTTGACGTCGGCCTTGACGATGTTGCCCAGCGATTTCTCAACCCCCTCAATGCGGTAAGGGTTCCAATACCCGTCGGCACGGAGGAGGAAGTTGATGCCGTTGAACATGACACCGGCGAATTCGCTCTTCACCTCCAGCGGCGTGACATCCACGGAAATCTCGCACTCAACCGGGATCTCTTTCCTCAGCGTGGCCGTGGCGACGCCTCCAGGACTCGCCACCAACCGGCCGCCCTCAATGCGCCAGGCGGAGGCGGACGAGAGTTTGTAGCTCTCCGCCAGCAGTCCGGCGGTGTCGAACCCGTCACTGAAGACCGGCACCCGGCCTTCAGCCCGCACCGATTCCGTCGCCACCGTGAGCAGGAGGCACACCGACACCGGCGCCAGCATACTTCTCAGATTGCTCAGCATTCGAACCTCCGTTGTCGTCGTTTGGCTACATGACATGAGAGACGATCCATTGAAGGACCTACGGTGTTTCCGCACACAAAACGGACGGGGACTCTGATCTTCTCGGGAGCCCTTCCCGGTTCATCAATGATCGTTTGCAGGAGCTTCGCGGCCGCCCTGCCGACGGCGTAGGAGTGCGACGCGTAGGTTGTCAGATTCACCTGGCCATACAATTCAAGGCCGTCGGCGCCGGTGACGGACAGCCTCCCGGGGACTTCAATCCCCATTTCCTTCGCAGCGTTGATGGCGCCCAGGGCGGAAAGATCGTTCGACCCGATAATACAGGTTGTGTCCGGCGCATGCGCAAGGATCTCCCTGCAGGCTTTGTAGCCCGTCTCAATCTCGTAACCCTGCTCCCGGGAGAACCAGGAGGGAGAGATGCCATGGGACTCCAGCGCCCTTACCGCCCCAGAGCAGCGCGCCCTGCCAACCGAGGTGGATATCGAAGGGGTGACGATCGCGATGCGCCGGTGACCGACGGAGACCGCGTGATCCACAAGAATCCTCATCCCCTCTTCATCATGCGTATTGACGGAATTCACCCCCACGTCCTCATGCCCGCCCTGGAGCATGACGAAGGGAACCCCCTCTCCCGTGAGTTCATCCAGGTACGTGCCCGGCTCCGTCCACCCCCAGATCAGCAGGCCATCCACGGTCTTGCTGCGGTGAAGCTTGAGGTACTCCTTCCCGGCGAGAAACCCCTCGCTGATCGACGTCAACAGAAGCGAAGAGGAACATTGGTCGAGTTCCTCCTGCGCACCGATGATCGCGGCGCTGAGGTTGTCGTCCATTCGCACATCGGTGAGGTTTGCGCTGAAGTGGCTCTTCGGGGGAAAGAGAAACGACACGGTGTTGGCCCGTTTCCCCGAGATCCGGAGCATGTGGACGTTCGGGGAATACCGCATGTCCTCACAGATCTCGAGGATCTTCGCCCGGGTGCCTGCCGAAACCTTTGAGGGATCCTTCCCGCTCAGCGTCCGGGACACCGAGGCCACGGAGACGCCTGCAAGCTTCGCGATGTTTCTGATGTTCATGTCGGCTGTTCCGCACCGCCCCAGAGACACACCCGCGAGTCCCACCATGCTTGCGACATCTGTCGTTTACAGTTCCCACGCCCCCAGGGTTTCTAGTTACCCTTCGCCTATTATAGACCCGTTTTCTCGCCTTGTCAATAGCGGGATCACGGATAGGAGGTGAAGCGTCAGCAAAGGGTGGAGCATAGACCCTTGCCACCTCGTGTGGCAGGTGAACGGGTTCACTTTGGTTACTACGCCGCACCGTGTCCCCTCTCTTCCCTTTCCCCCGTCCGCCGCCGGCGGACGGGGGAAAGGGAAGAGAGGGGGGAACGCCGACGGTTGGCGGGCGAACCCGATTCACCCGTGGCACAAGGCCACGGGGGTCTCACACAAGGGCCAGCGCGCCGTC
>MHBL01000368.1 GCA_001803235.1 Lentisphaerae bacterium RIFOXYA12_64_32 | reverse complement strand
ATCGCGCCGTGCTCGGTGGCTCGCTCGGCGAGGCGCACGCGCAGAAGATCGTGAAGGTCATGGACCTCGCGGGCAAGAGCGGCTGTCCGCTCGTGTGCATCAACGACTCGGGCGGTGCGCGCATTCAAGAAGGCATCGAAGGCCTGGCCGGTTACGGCCAGATCTTTCGCCGCAACGTGCGCTTCTCGGGCGTCATCCCGCAGATCTCCCTCCTCATGGGCCCGTGCGCCGGCGGCGCCGTGTACTCGCCGGCGCTCACCGATTTCGTGGTCATGGTCGATCAGAAGTCGTACATGTTCGTCACCGGCCCCAAGGTCGTGCGGGCAGTCACCAGCGAGGACGTGACCTCCGAGGACCTAGGTGGCGGCCGCGTACATGCCGAGAAGAGCGGCGTCGCCCACTTTCTCTCGCAAAGCGAGTTCGAGGCGCTCGAGCTGGCGCGGCAGATCTTGGGCTACTTGCCGGCCAACAATTGCGAGGCACCACGTTTCTTGCCGAACGACGACCCGCCGTCGCGTCGCATCCCAGAGCTCGCGCAGCTCGTGCCTGAGCAGAGCAACCGTCCCTACGAGGTTACCGACGTCATCGAGCGCGTGGTCGACAACGGCTCCTTCCTGGAGGTGCGGGCGCGTTGGGCTACGAACGTGCGCGTCGGCTTCGCGCGCTTGGGCGGCTACCCCATCGGGATCGTCGCCAACAATCCAGCCGTCCTCGCTGGCGTGCTCGACCTCAACGCCGCGCGCAAGGCCGCGCGCTTCGTGCGTACCTGCGACGCGTTCGGCGTCCCGGTCATCACCCTTATCGATGTGCCGGGCTTTCTCCCTGGCAGCGCCCAGGAGCACGCGGGCATCATCGACCACGGCGCTAAGCTGGCGTACGCCTACTGTGAAGCGACCGTGCCCAAGCTCTCGGTCATTTTGCGCAAGGCCTACGGCGGCGCGTACATCGTGCTCGCGAGCAAGACCGTGGGCGGTGACATGAACTTCGCCTGGCCCAACGCCGAGATCGCCGTTATGGGCGCCTCGGGTGCGGTCGAGATTCTCTTCGCGCGCGAGCTGCGTGAGCACGCCTCGCCGCAAAACCGCGCGGCCGAGCTAGCGGCCGACTACAACGCGCGCTTCGCGACTCCAGAGATCGCCGAGGCCCGCGGCTTCATCGACGCGGTCATCGATCCGGCTGAGACGCGCTACGCCCTGTATCGCGCCTTGCGCGCGCTCGCGGGCAAGCGCGAGGAGCTGCCGGCAAAGAAGCACGGCAACGTGCCGCTCTGACGCGGCTCACAGCGGCGCTGTCAGCCCCCACGGAAGCGGCTGCGCACACGGTGGCGCAGGATCTCCAAGGCCTCGGCTTCGCTCATCTTGGCGTCCGAGGAGAAGCGTACGCTGAAGCTTTGCTCGAGGACGTCGCTGAGGGCGAGGCTCTCTTTGACGCGCGTCTTGCCCTGCCACGGCACGGGCGTTACGATACGCACCCGGCGTTCGCCGCGGATCCGCGCGTTCCCGACTAGTGCCAGCGTGCAGACGTTCTCGCCGCGCGTGCCGAACCAGCACACCTCGTCCAGTGGCGGCCTGTCCGTTTCCGTCGGGACCACATTGAACCGCACCTCTTCCGTGCCCGTCTCGAAGACCCGCAGCAGTTCGCGCAGCGGGTACCACGGTGCGAACGGCTTCCCGTCCCAGGGCGAGAACACCCCGCCCGCCGCGGTCAGGCCATCGAGCACCAGCGTGCGCCCGCCGCCATGGTAGAACGCCGCCACGTACTCGAGCAAGTGCAGGGAGGTCTTCGCGCGCCGGTCCCAATACCCCGCGTGGTGCCCGTAAAGCGCCCACAAACTCGCGGGCGCGAACTCGAACGGTTCCGGCTTCGCCAGTCCCGCCGCATACTCGCCCGCGAGGTTCGCCTGCAGCAGGTCCGGATCCAGCACACTGCAGCACTCAGCCAACTCCGCGTCCCCGCCCGCCGGCATTTCCGTCAGCAACGCCTGGTACGCCGCCGGCACATCCGTCCGCTCCCGCACATACACGCGTAACTCGGAATCACACGTACCGCGCGGCCCATCCGGCTGGAGCGCCCGCGTCCCCGCGGGCTGGCTCGACACTGCAAGGGACGAATCCGTGGACACGGACGACGCGACTTCCAGCGCCATTGTTGCGCCGGCCGTCTCTTGGGTTCGTAGTCCCGCGTTCACGCGGTCCGGCGCGACGCCTGAATCGGACACCGGCTCCAGGCGAGCGCCAACCGCCCCGCCCGCGCTCTGGCCTTCCCCTTCGGCGGCTCGGCGCCGAACGGCCTCCGCGTCCGGAACTGCGCCGGCGTCGAACGCCGGCGCAGTTCCGGACGCAAACATCGGGATGGGTCCGGGAAGGGCCAATGGTCCTTCCCGGCGGGGGCTCGGGGGCGGCGCCCCCGATTCCGTCCCCGCCTCGATCCAGAACGCATCGAACACGAACGGCACACTGCCGGTGTTCGTGACCGCCACCGTTGTTTCGCCCGGCTCCGAGTATGCGGCGGGGAACCAGGCTGCCCCGCGCGTCGGCGCCGAGCGCACGCAGCGGTGCCAGAGCACGCGTCCGTTCCCCTCGACCCGCAGCGCCCCGGGCAGCCGCACACCGGGTACGCCAGGCGTGTCCCCACGCCGGCCGGTTCCATCGTCCGCGAACCCATGCCAGCGCACCAGCAAGTCCTGGCGCGCCGCCCCATCGAGATGCACCACCACCGCCTGCCCCGGCTCGAGCCGCTGCGGGAACGCGCTCAGTGGCATGGCCCGTCCGCCGCAGTGGCGCGGGACCTCCGGGACCGCAGCAGGGTCCCTCGGGTCCGTCCCGGACCGAGGCTCTCGCTTCGGAGCCTTGTCTGCCGTGTCGGCACAGGCCGGCCGCCCCGAGCGTTCCACGTCGGCGCGGGACCTGTCTGCGTACGGCGCGCTGGCAGGCGCACCGAGCCACTGGCCGTCAGCCCGCACATGCGTCACATTCTCCGTCGGCGTCACGCACTCGAACTCGTCCGTGAGCGCCTCCGCCTGTTCCGGCCCGGGAAACCCGTTCAGCCGCCCCGCCTGGAACACGATCCGGCGCGCCGCCGGCCGCCGCAGCCCATCGCTCAAGTGGTCCCACACCGGCCCGTGCAGGCGCACCGGCTCGGGCGGAGCGGGTGCGGGCTGCGTCTCCCTCGCCACCGGCGACTCGACGCATGCGGTGTCCGCAACCCTGGGCGGGGACGGCAACTGCCGGGCCACAGCCGGCTTCGCCGGCACCGGCCGCTCGGGCTGCCGCAGCAGGAACACCAGCCACACCGCGACGCCGATCAAGACCAGGCAGAGCAGGAGCCCAAGCACCCGCCACAGCGGGCCACCGGATTGAGGTTGGTATGGACGGCGTAACATGGTTCCGGAATCACCAACACCTTTGCTGAACATGCGCTACGGCACATTCCTCGATCCCCGCCGGGGAACACCTGCGCCTTTCTCCATCGCGGCAGAACCGCTGCCGACCCGGCTGAGTCGGTCTGCGCGAACAGCGACCAGAGCGAACACCAGACCTGCGGCGAAAAGCGTCACGGCGGGCACCGACAGCAGGAGAAAAAGGATGTAGGGCCACAACAGATCCTCTTCCCCGCAGGCCAGCCTGATGAGGAGGTCGAAAGGGGGGATCAGGAGAAGCAAGAGAGCAGACGCCTGCAATACCATGGCAACAAGCAACGCCCCGCGTATCGCAATGCCCTGCTTGCCGGCTCGACAGAAAAGAAACCCCGAGATCGTGCCAAGTCCGCCGACCACTACGCTAGGGATGATGCCCTTCGCAAAGATATCGTAGACGTAGTCGCCTGTGCCTCCCTCTTTCTGCAGGGACCGCGTGTCAGCAACATGAGGCAAGATGAACCCCAAGAGCAGAATACCGGTCACAACGAAAAGGAGTATCCCGAAATACTTGGACACCTTCATATTGAGAAGCAACCCCGGACGCTCGTCAAGCCAGTGAGAACGAGGCGTCCTCGCGCTATTCCCGGGTTTGGGTATCAAGAAGTTTGGCGATCTTCTTCTGAAGAACCTTGTCACGGGTCAGCGATCAGTACCCCAGAGCGGCGTCATTCTTATCGGGGAACAGGAACCGACGTTTGACAACGTCCCCCACAGCGCGTGCCGCCGTTCTTCTAGTCAGAGGGTCTGGGCTCTGCACGAGAAGCTCGCAGAGGAAGGGCGCGGCCCCACGGGGTGCCTTCTGTCTCATCGCGTCCAGGAGCCGTTCCCTGACCTTGCCGGGAAGCGAGTCGGAAGAGATGGCCCGGCAAAAAAGTGGCACTGTCGACGACCTCACCATGTCGTATGCCTTGTACCCAAGAGCCTGCCAGGCCGCTTCGTCCGGAGTCCCAGCCTCGACCGCCGCTACCATCTTCCGAAGCAGTTGGTCGAACTCCTGCTGTTCTGCCGGTTCGGGCACCGCTTGCTTGGTCTGCGGTTGCGGCGTCCGGATCGGCAGCCCCAGAGACCGTTCCAGAATGTCCATGCCCTTCTCGACGAGGATCACGCGCACCGACCTCTCCTCCTCGAACTCGCAACCTTGGAGCAGTCCGAAAGCGCACTCCACTCTTGCGGGTTCCGGTTCCTTGTCATAGCCGGAAAACGCCGCGAAAACGCGGGTGCGTTCCTCAACGGTACCTGCCGGTTCCTTACCGCCATAGAACCGTCCGTATTCCTCGCGGAGAGCCTCAATGACGGACTTGGGTTGTGCCGGCTTCGGAGCGACGGGTTCTGGGGGCTTGGGCGGGGCGATCGCGTCCTCTGGGGTCACTAGTTCCACCACGGACGGCTTGAAACGGGAGTCCGCCGTTGTAAAAACGTAGTTCCTGCAGGGATTGACTTCCTTGTGCGCGACAAACCGCACAAACGCGCCGTCCGTCTGGTAGTAGATGGACCGGACAGGGAAGGCCCTAGGGTCTGTGCCGTTCGTCGTCTCGGACTCAAATAGACCATACGAGAAGGCGCTATTGGTGCCGATTAGCTGCGGTCCACAGACGGCGGGCGACGGAAAAGTGAACACTTTGGCAAACAGTTCTTCCACAACATGCAGGCGGGGTTTCAGTTCCTTGACCGCCTCTGAGTGCTTGGCTGGGAAGATCGTGATTGTTATGTCCCTCGTTCCTTCATGGAGATTATAGGTGCGGTCATCCAATACTCCAGCGCCCACGAACCCGTCCGCCTTTCCCGCCTGTGCGATCCTGGCCAGCATCTGGTCGGCGTCTATCCAGTGACCGGCACTGATCAAGGGCAGCACACGTTCGACCGGGACCAGCGGAGTGTCCGAAAACGGAGGCTTGAGGACCTGGCTGAGCCACGCGCGCGCGGCAGCCCTGGCGCCTTTCGCACGCGCCTCCAGGTCTTCAGGGACTTGCAGCGTGGCAGGGTCGATGCACAGACGAGTGAAGACCTTGGCGGTTGCGTTCTCCTCATCTGCAGCCAGATCGACGGACAGCAGGCAGGACAGCACGACCAGAAACACGCGCGGCACCAAGTTCATCAGGCATCCTCCTCCGTACACACATCTCGCATTCAACGACAAGCCAGACACTGCCCTCTCGATCATGTCACCAGGAAGACTCATCATCCGGCTCTTTGATGTGGCCCTTGCGCATCCGGCCATTCGCCGATGGGGAGTAGGCTTTCTTCAGGTCCTGCGCCAACGTCACTTCCTTCTTCGGCGCATCGATGGTGAGGACCACGCCATACTCGCTCTTGCTGTCGTCCTGGATGACCACGCTGTCGCCCACGGTAAACCCCGCCACGCTGGCTACCCGGAGCTTGGGCTGGCCCGCGGCCGCCGCCGCAGAAAGGAGTGTCACAACCTGGGTTCCAGGACTCTCGTCGATTGGCAGCGGGGGTGGATCGAGATAATCGATTTGGTCAACCCACGCATAGAAGGCAAAGGCATGGTTCAGGTTTTCCGTGTGCGAGGTGTTCGGGTACGATACCGAGTTGTCGAGTTGCTCATACGTCCCGATATGGGGGCCCTGAACGCTATAGCACGTCTGTCCCGTGCCCTTCTTGCAGACCCCTTGGTAGCGGTTCCAGCAGAACGGATCTCCCGGACGGCTGCCGCCTTCGCACGATCGGTAGCGTGGGCTTCCGCACGCAGGGCACTTGACCCCGAGGTCGGTCGGATGGTAGTACTGATAGGCGGGGAAGCCCGGGTACTTGGTGACGGTCACGCCGGGCGCGTGGCCTTCCGGGTGCTCGTTGACATAGTCCATGACATAGGGTCCGATGCCCAGCACGGCAAGAACGTCGATCATCAGGTGGGCCCAGCCGGCGCAGTCCCCATCGGCGCCGGGCGGGTTCGCGGTCATGGACCAACGCGTCTCGAACGTCTTGAAATCGGTTGCGCTGACATCGGGCTTCTCGAAGTCCCAGCCGCCCGTGAGGGATTCATCCCTGAGCGCAAGGCAGACGTTGTAGGCGATGTTGGCCTCGTCGTCGGACACCGGGTTCTTCCGCGCCCAGAGCACCGCGTCATCAAGGTACGCTTTCTTGAACTGCGCATCCGCGCACTTGTGCTTGGCGTATATGAGGTAGACTCCGTAGTTCCTGTCGCCGCTCGTTTCGCAGATTATGGTGGTCTGGTATCCCGGTTCAGGCCAGGCATCGACCCAGGCGCCCGCAGAGTTCTGCACCTTGAACTGCCATTCCATGGCGAAGTCCTCGTACTCGATCACTTCGTTGCCCACGATGCCAGCAGCGCCCGATGTCTCCGACTCCAACTCGCTCGTGTCGTCCTGAGACCAGTCGGTGGTTCGCGAACCGTCGATGGTCTTCTCTTTGAACGTCAGCGACTTGGTGCCGCCGCCGTACCTGGCCATGGGGACGATCTCAATCTCCGTTGCTGCGCTCAGACCATTCACGGTCTCATCCTTCTCGCTGCCTGCCACGTCGAACTCGACCTGCATGTTGTGACCCATGACGTAACAGACCGGGGCCCTCATGGTCGTGTGCGGGGCGGTGATCGCGTCGTACTGGAACTCCGCGCCGTCGGCGATGTCTTCCTCGTAGCCGGCCCAGTTGTCGTCCTCGAACTTCACGAGAACCACGTAGGGGCGAACATCTCGCAACTTGATTGGGAGCGAACGAATGGTCGTGCCTTTCGCTGCGGTCTTCACGGCCAAGGTGATGGTACCGACGTCCTCGGCCGCATCCGCATTCCACTTCACTTGGGTGTAGGTGCTCCCCGCGCCGTCCGTATCGCCGTCGAACGTGCCGTCGGTCTTGGTCCACTGGTAGTACAGACTGCTGGCGAGCGATGCCGGCTGAATCTTCGCCCGGAGTTGCAGATAGCCGTGCGAGATCACGTAGGCGGGACTGAGCGTATGGATGTTCTCGATTTTCCGGTCGTCCTCGCCGTAGACGAAACCGTCGACCTCCACCCCGACCACAGTCGCGGTGACCTTGACCTCGCCGCCGCCGGAAGCGCCGATTTGGATGGTGGCCACACCCGGGGACTTGCCTTCGATCCAGAGCGTCTTGGGCAGTTCGGCCTGGGTGAAGGTCTGGCGGGCGGGGACGAGGTCGGTGCGGTCCGAACCCCGGTACACGGTGACGACGCGATCGTCAAAGTACAGCGTCAGCGCGCCGGCGAAGCCGTCGGGCACGACCTTCTGGATCACGAGCTGGCGCAGGTCGTCCTCGCCGGTCACGGCGCCGGGGTCGTCCTTGTCCGGCGTGCCGTTGTGGTTGTCATCGTCGTCATTGACGCCGAGGAACGCGCCGGGGCTGAGTTCGCCAGCCTCATCGGCGGCGGTGACGCTGCCATCGCCGTTGGTATCGATATCCAGGTCGAGGAATTGCGGGTAGAGGTCTTCGCGGTCGACCACGGTGATCAGCGTCGAGCCGTCGGCGTCGCGTATCTGCCAAGATGCCCCGACCATGATCGGATCGGCCCAGGACACCGAACCGCCCTGGAACGTGCCGTCCCAGTCGATGTTCAGGTCGCCGCCGGCCTGGTCCATGATCACCCGGGCCCACCGACTCTGGCCGCCCTGGAGCAAGTTCAGCCAGAAGTATCCGTTCAGCCCCTCCGGCCGCAACTTGACCTTGAACCTGAAGCTGCCCGCATGCCCGGACGCGACCCAGGTGGCATACTGCGCGGCGAGCGTTTCCTCGAACTTGCAACCGGCCACGATCACCTTGCCCTGGAGCGTGTTGCCGCACTCGACCTCGATCCACTCGGGCTGTTCGAGCTTCTCACAAGCCTTGGGGAACTCGATGAACGTCGCATTGCGGTCGGGGGGACGGTAGAGGCGGATCTGCGCGTCGCCGGTCGCGGTCCACACGGGCTTGCCCGCAGGCCAGTCCGCGCCGGATGGCGTCGCGATCACACCGAACCAAGCCTCACTGCCGGCGGCGACGTACGCCGGCTCGGTCTGAGTGACGATCTGCACGGGGTACCACTGGCCGGTCAGCAACTGTTCGGGCGCGACGAAGCAGAGGCTGGCGGTGTCGCTGTACGGTTCGGAGACGTGCTCGGCCTTGATCTCGTACCAGCCGGCGACGTTCTCGCTGAACTTCTTGCTCGTGCCCTGGCCCGCGTTCTGCCACTGCCCGCCTTCGAGATGACTCGACCACGTGCTCTTCTGCGGGTTCTTCAGGTAGTAGGCGGTGAACTCGACCTTGTCCTTGACCGGCTTCACGGCCTTGGGCGGCAGCACGTAGTAGGGCGGCTCGGCCAGCGTGCCCTGGACCGTGAGCCAGAACTCCGGCGGCGTGCCCCGCGGCCCAGGCCGGGTCAGCGTGCCGTGGACCTTAAGCGCGAAACTCCCGCCCGGGTTCATCCCGTCGTAGTAGCCTTTGTACCAGATCTTGCTCACCCGCTGCCAGCTCATGACGAGGTCCGGCGCTTCGAGGTGCGAGTCGAGCACGTGCCAGCCATCCTTGCCGTAGATCGTCACGTGCACCCAGGCCGCGTCGGCGCCGTCGGGGATCGGGTTCGGGGTCATGGTCGCGGAGTTCTGCCCCGGCAGCACGCCGACGTTAATGCCGTACTGCGGCGGTGGCGGCGGCGCGGCTTTCGCCCCCCCGTCCCGAACGAGAGCGTCAACGCCAGAGTCAACGCGCACCGCACCGAAATACGATGACCGAACAATCTCATCAGGTAAAGTCTCCCGTCCTCTTCCACGCTGGCGAGTAATTTACTCACACGGAATGCCGGCGCAAGCGCGTAACCGGGAAAGTGGCACAGCCGCAGTGGCGCGGGACCTCCGGGACCGCAGCAGGGTTCCTCGGGTCCGTCCCGGACCGAGGATCTCGGCCAGGGACCGGCCCGAGCACTCTGCTTCGGCGCGGGACGCGCCGAGCCACTGTTGCGGACTCCGCACTACACAAGTCGCGGGTGCAGGCGATGTCCTCCGCGGAAGGGGTGGAGTCTCCGCGGGGGGTGGTTGTGGGCGAGCACGATGCGGGCGTCGCTTTCGCGGAACACCATGTTACGGTAGACGCGCAAGCCACCGCCGTTAGCTTGATGGCTATGGGACGAGGGGAGCGGGCCTTGACACGGCCGGTGCCCGGACCGGTGACAGAGGGCCCCGTCATCTCCGCGCAGAACATCCGCCCCCGCCGCCGCGCTCACTCCCGCCATTCCACCACCTCAACGCGGCCCAGCGGCCGCCAGATCCGCGGATCGGTACTGCGGAAGAACACGGTGGAGGGAACCCCCAGTGCCCCGGCCAGGTGCGACACGCCACTGTCGTTGCCTACATAGGCGCCGGATTCAGCGCACATCCGACGCTTCAGCTCGGCCAGCGAGGGCTGCAACACCATCTGGAACGGAACGCCCGCAGCACGGAACGCCGCCTGTGCCGGATCGACCAACGCTACGTCCGCTTCGCCAAAGGACAGGATCACCTGGCCGTCATGGGTTGCGAGCCAATTCCTGGCGAACTCCGCAAACCGGGCCGCGGGCAGGTTCTTCCCCCGACCGCCGCTGCCCGGGTGCACCCACAAACCGCCACCACACCGCGGCCCGGACCACAGCGGCTGCGACAGGAGGCCCGGTGGCGGTTCCTCTCCGGCGTCGGCAAAGAAGTGCAGGGCTGCGTGCGGCGGCGCGGTTGGACGCGAATTCACCCAACGCACATTGCGGACCCCGCACCGCGCGAAGTTCGCCACCAGCACCGCATCCGGCGCCAGGAACGAGATCACGTCTGCGCCTCTCAGTTCGTCCCCCACTCGCGCCGGAATCGGTGCGGACCCCGCAAAAAGGCCCGCGAACTCCGCACTGTCCGCATCAAGGACGGCATCGTACGCGCAGTCGGACGGCAGCAGGTCCAGGCAGGCGCGGCGGGTCACGAGGCACACGCGGTGATACCGGGCCCGCAACACCCTGAGCAGCGGCAGGCTCAGGATGAAGTCCCCCAACCCGCCGCGCCGAATGAAGACCAGCCTCTCGGAAAGCACCTGGGCATGGCTCAAAGGTTCACCGTTCGTAACTACTTCAGGTAGGCTGTAGGTGGATAGGCTGTAGCCTGTAGGTAAGGATTCGACCTGTGCGGGTAGACCCGGCCGCGCGGACAGGCGGCTTGCCCCGGCCAGGACGCGATCGTGCGCGCCGTGGCTCGGCGCGTCCCGCGCCGAAGCGGGGTGCGCCGGCCGGCCTGTCCGGCGAAGCGGCCTGGGCGAAGTCGGATCTCCGGCCGATGACCTCGGGCCGGGACGGTCCCGAGCACCCTGCCGCGGTCCCAGAGGTCCCGCGCCACTGCCGCTCTGCGTCCTCTCTGCCGCGGGAGACCGCGACGAACAGGCGCATTCTGTCGTCCATGGCAGGGCATCTTCTCTCTCAGGACTTGCCCGCACAGGGCACAACCCTTTTCCCGAGACTGGCGCTCGGAAAAAGTGGCGCGCTGCGCCGCCGTTACGTGACTCAGTGACCCTCGACCCTCGACACCCAACTAAGGCGGCGCTTCGCCCGCAACCCAAGCGGATCGCCGCCACCCTCACCCCGTCCCTCTCCCACCGGGCGAGGGCGGAGTATCTACCAAGGCACAGGTTGTTTTTCACCACGGTTCCCGGGGATCAAGGCACTAACACCAACATGTTGGTCGAAGTTCAGCGCCTAGAGGCGCTAAGCCCCTTCAGCCTGTCCACCTGAGTGGTCACCGACAACCTTCACAGCCTTGAACCGCTGAACCGTGAACCATCCCCTACGGCTTGGGTTTCGCGTCCTCGGGAGCGGCCTCGTCCTGGGGCGGTTGGCAGGCGTCGACGAAGTACTCGATAATGCCCATTTGTCTCTCCAGGTCCTCCATGGCCCCGAAGGACTTGGCCCGCTCGCCTTCCAGCCGCTGCTTCTGCTTGTCGTCACTCGTCGCATCGATCCTGGCCTGAAGATCTTTGTCCTTGAGTTTCAGGCCGTCGTACCGGGCCTTCAGCGGCTTGTAGGTCTTGGTGAGTTCCTTGTCAAGGGCGCCCTTGGCGCGCTTGAGCTTGCCCTGCACACCCCGCGCCTTGGACTCGGCCGCACGCCGTTCCTTCCGGTCCTCGATCTGCGTGTACTGCTCCATTTCCAGGTTCATGCCTCTGATCTCATCGCTCAGTTGCACGATCGCAGGGCACGACTTGCGGAACGTGTCCCCTACGTCCGGGTTCTTCAGCAAGGCATCAGCCGCCTTGACCCGGCGGGCCCGTTCCTCCGCCTCAAGCTTCTTAGGGTCGTCCGCCGCGGGCTTGGCTTCCTCTTTCGGCTTGGCCACGCCGCCGGCCTTGTCCTTCGCCTTGCCCTCCGGCGCCTTGGGCTTGGCCTCGCCGAGCTTCTGCTCAGCTTTCTTCTCCGCCGGCGCAGCCGGTTTCTCCTCCGCATAGGCCGCGCCCAGGAAGACGGTCGCCGCTGCCAGGGATACCGTTCCCGCCATCAGGCGGGGCAGCCACCAAGCCCTACCGTTGCTCATGGGACAACCTCCATATCGTTTTCGATTTCTCGTCCATCTCGGTTCGCCGCGACACGTCCCACACCGCCCCACGAAACCCGCGCGGCCCTACTTCCCGCCGGCCTTGCCTTGCTTCTCGTCCGCGGCCTCATCCTGCTTCTCCTGCCCAGCCCGGGCAAAGTAGTCAAACAGGAACAGCTTGATATCGAGTCCCTCCAAGGGGCCAAACAGTTTGGCCTGCTCTTCTGCAAGGCGACGTTTCTGGTTCTCGTCGTTCGTGTTGGCAATCCGTTTCTGAAGATCCTTGTCCTTCTGCTTCAGATTGTCGTACTCGAGCTTGAGCGGCTTTACGACCTTCCCAAGTTCCTTGTCCAGCGTTCCTTTTGTCCGCTTGATCTTGCCCTGCACGGCCCGGATCTTGGGCTCAACCTTTCGCTTCTCCTTGGGGTCCTGGATCTGGTCGTACGGCTCCATCTCGGTGTACAACCCCTTGAGCTCGTCGCTGGCCTTCGCAATCGCGGGGTACTGTTTCCGGTAGTTCTCGAGATAGTTCTCCAGGATGTACTTCTCCCAGTTCTCGCGCCGCTTCTTCTCCTGCTCTTTCTTCTTCTGCTCGGCCAGTTTCTCCTTCTCCGCGGCGGCCTTCTTCTTCGCTTCATCGGCCGCCTTCTTCTTGGCCGCTTCCTCGGCCTTCTTCTCCTCGTCGGTCTTTGTCGGTTCTGCCGGCTTGACCGCGGCAGGGGCGTCCTTCGCCTCGACTTTCTTCTCGTCACCCTTCTTGGCGGCCGCCTCGTCCTGCACCGCCGGTTTCTCATCCGCCGCCCACGCGGCAAGGCCGGAGAACGCCGCGACCACCACCACGCCCAGAATCCCCGTTAATCCCATCTTCACCAGAGCTGATTTTCGCATGACGAAATCCTTCCATTGCCCGACAGACACTACACCCACTTGGAGACCGGGCCTCTGCGTTCCGTGTTCGGGGTCTGGAATGCACCCGATCTCAAGAACGCCAGCCAAACCCGAACGCTGAGACCCGAACTCCGAGCACCTGAGTCGTTACGGCATTCGAAGAATCCGTTGCCGCACGTTGGAATAGAATACGATGACGTCTCTCGGAAATCAAGAGCGCGCCCCGCTGGCAACTTCGGACGGGGGCCGAGCGTCGACGGACGAATTCTCGTCCCCCCACACACCCACACACACCCGCCTCCCCCTTTAACACCTACCCGCCCCTCAACGGGCTGAGCCCGGCAGCCCGGCGCGCACGGTTCACCCACTGCCAAAGCTGCCGATCCCGCTCGAGGTCACGCACCAGTTGTGCCGTTCCCGTGCCGAGCGACTCCGCCGCCTCACGCAGGCGATACCCGTGTGCCTCGAGACCGTCGAGAACGAACGCCACCCACAGTGGGTACTCGTCTGCCTTCGCCGCCGGACGCGGCCGAAGCGGCTCGTTCCCGCCTTTCACGGGAACCCGCCACTTGAGCGCCATCTCCAGTCGCAGCCGGCGAACGGCCATGCTCCGGTTGGTGTGCTGCGACCGGGTCGCGTCCGACACGGCCGAGTACCCGCTCGGTTCGTGCGTAATCCGCACCGCCGACTCGGTCTTGTTCCGCTTCTGACCGCCCGGCCCCGTGCCACGAAACGTGTCGATGCGGCACAACCGCACCAACTGCGCCTCAGACAGCGCCAGAAGCTGATCCCGGTCATTGCCGGGACTCGCCACACCTCTGCCCCTTTGACTCAACGGCTCCCGCGCTGGTCCCGCGACCTCCGCGAAACCGAAGAGTCGCGCCGCGTTCTCCCACAGCATCCGGCGCTGCTCGTCCGGAGTGAATGGCAGCGCCAGGAAGTACGCCAACTCCTGCACTGGATCGCGCCACGGCGCGTCGGTCCCGAACAAGATCTTGTCGACGCCATGCCGCCGACTCATCTCGACCAACGCCTCGTCCGGCAGGATCCCGAACACAAACGACAGGTCCAGGAAGACGTCGGTGCCGACCAGCTCGCGATCGACCTCGTCCCACATTTTCCAGCTCCCGAAATGCGCCGCGACAAGGCGCAGCCCGGGATAGGCGTCGAGCAAGTCGCGAATCGCGGCAGGCGAGGACCGGAACGGCGGCCGGTACAAGAGGTCGCCGCCGCAATGCATGAACACGACCAGGCCGAGTTCGACGCATCCCCGCCAGACGTCGCCCAGGCGCGGGTCGTCCAGGGTGAAGTCCTGGTACTCCGGGTGCAGCTTGATGCCGGGCAGACCCGCGTCGCGGACTCCGTACAGGATCGCCATCGCGTCCGGGCAGTCCGGATGGATGCTGCCCAACGACAGTACCGGCCACACGTTCTGCGCCGCGCTCCACTCGTTGATCGACGCAACCTGCTCGACTTTCGTGGCCACCGGACAGTTCAATGCCCCCTCTATGCCGGCCTGGCGCAGACACGCCAGCAACCCGTCGCGGGTCCCGTCATACGTGGGCACCAACCCGGCCCGGCTGGCCATGCTCGCCACCGTTGGCGCAGCAATCCGGTCGGGAAAGATGTGAACATGTGCGTCAAACACTCTCATCGACCACTCGCCACCATGGAAGTCAAGCCCCCAACGCACAACGTCAAACCGCGCTGCCCCAGGAGGCTGCCACCGTCTTCGCCCGCTGTCTCTTCTCCTAAGGCA
This sequence comes from Lentisphaerae bacterium RIFOXYA12_64_32, assembly GCA_001803235.1. Classification (GTDB taxonomy): domain Bacteria; phylum Verrucomicrobiota; class Lentisphaeria; order Oligosphaerales; family YB12-FULL-65-16; genus YB12-FULL-65-16. The sequence continues at coordinate 18,609 of MHBL01000368.1, read as the reverse complement.
GCGCTTCGCCCGCAACCCAAGCGGATCGCCGCCACCCTCACCCCGTCCCTCTCCCACCGGGCGAGGGCGGAGTATCTACCAAGGCACAGGTTGTTTTTCACCACGGTTCCCGGGAATCAAGGCACTAAACCGATAACGTAAGGCCTGGACGACAAACCATCATCGCACGGGGCGCAAAGCGGGGTGAAGCGGGGCACCCGTCCGGGAATGCATCGCCCGGGCGCACGTCTGCCCGAGCCGCGCGTGTCAGCAAGCGGCCTCCCGGAGACCGCTACCTCATCCCGCCCGTCGGGCGGGACGGCTCGGCCGGATGCCCGTTGCGGTGCGTTTCCCACCTGTAACCGACGCATCACCCCATCCGAGCAGGGCTGTTTCAAGATCCGTGACCGTCGCGTGCGGTGAGTACCCCCGGCGTGTCCCCACGCCGGGGGGGGCGGCCTGAGGACAGGCCGCCCCTACTTGGTGTGCGCGGAGGCGTGGCCTTTCGAGACGCGGCGCCGGATCTTGAAACAGCCCTGCCATCCGAGCCGGAACGCTTGCGGAACGCCTCTTGACCCTTCATATTCTGTAGCCGCTCAACGGGTGTTCTCAGTTTCGGCGCGCGTGCGCCATCGCAATGCGCGCCGGGACAAGCCTGCCCGGCACAAGATACCGCAAAAGGATCATGAATACACCGACAGACAACAACGCCACCGTGACCGCCGAACCGCTCGAGATCCGGACCTACGGCGATCCGGCTCTCCGTCAGAGAGCCGAGTCGGTCCACGTCGTCACGCCGGAGATCCGGCAACTGGCCGCCCGCATGATCGTGACCATGCTTCACGAGGACGCCCGCGGCGTCGGCCTGGCCGCGCCACAGGTTGGCGTGGCCCTGCGCCTGATCACCATCGATACGATGGATGGTTCCACGACCCTGCCCGCCAACGCGTCGCCCGGCGAATGCCTGCTGTGCCCACGTATGCCGCTGACCCTGGTCAATCCGGAACTGGTCTGGTTCTCCACGGAACGCGCCTCGTACAACGAAGGTTGCCTCAGCATCCCCGATGTGCACGGCGACGTCATCCGCCCCATCCGGGCCGTCCTGCAGGCCACCACCCTGAACGGGGAGCCCATCAATGTGGAGTGCAGCGGACTTCTGGCCCGGTGCCTGCAGCATGAGATCGACCATCTGGATGGCGTGCTGTTCGTCGAGCGCATGACCACCGAGGATCGCGCCCGGATCCAGCCTGAACTCGATCGACTCCAGCGACAGACGCTCCGACGGCTCAAGCGACGGGACGGATTGATCGCAAAACTGATGCGCGGCGAATTGCGACCACGCGCCCCTCTACAGGTGTAAATGCGGTGCAGAACCCTCGCACGATATCTCCCCCCCCGGGAAACACTGCCGTAGCCACGGAACGGCAGGGCGTGCCGCCATTCGGGAAACTGCTGTTCGGACTGTTCTTTCAGCCACAGATTGTGGCGAACCTCGCGGCCCAGAAAATCGCGCCGGGCAAGGCGTTCCGGTTCCTGACGTTGGCCTGCCTGGTGTGCGGCGTCGGCTTGGGTCTGGCCAAAGTCCCGCGCGCATTGGTGGTGACACAGGACTGGGCGGAATGGTTCGCTCAGGAGATGGAGACGGTCTGGGTGGAGGATGGGCGCCTTCACTGGGCCAAACCGGCCAACCTGCCCTACACCACCCGGCACCGCGGGATCCGCGTCGATTTCGTCCCAACCGGAACCGAGTTCGCGGTAGACGATCTGACGGGGCCGGAGAAGCAAGGCTTCTGGATCGAGCCTGAGAATGTGCAGGTCTGGTGGCGGCACCCCCAGGAAAAGACCGTCGTCATGCCACTGGTCGAGAAAGGCAAGGTGGGAGGAGTCGTGAAATTGGAGCGCCTGTGGCCAGACGGGCTCAAGTTACAGGGCGAACGGGTGCGGCGTGACACGCGACAGATGGTTTTCAATTCACTCCCCCTGCTTTGCCTCCGGGAAGTCCTGTCGGTCTTCCTCTGCGTCATCATGTACGCGGTAACGTTTTCATTGGTCACGTTCGTCCTGCGCAGTCCACTGACCATGAACGGGTTCCCGAGCGTGCTCGGGTTCCATCTGTTGGCGAGCGTCCCGCCGCTGGTCGTCGCCACGGTTTACGCGGCATTGGACTTCCCGTTCCTGGACTTGAGCACGGCGTTCGTGGGCTCTTTCGTGGTGTATCTTTTTGTGATCTTCGCCAAGGCCAAACCGCCAGGAGAGAAGACCGACGATCGGGGTGGGTCCTCTGACGACTTGTGGTGAAACGTGAGACCGGGGCCGTCCAGGAAAGGAATGGACCATGGATGTTGTCATTGAAATCATTCAGACGATCTTCGATGTGCTCAGCAACATCGTCCGCTACTTTGCCGGGGCGACCGCGGAGGCCGAACTCAGACCGGACCTGCCCATCGTCGCCGCGATCGTCATCATCCTCACGTTCATGGTCGGGTCCGGCTGCTGGGCTGGCGCCATCGCCGAGGCGCGCCGCCATTTCATGAAACGCCACTTCATCCTCGGCTTTTTCATCCCGGGCGTCTATCCCATCTTCATTCTTTTCGCCATGGACGTGAAAGGCGCCAAGGAGCGGGAACAGGCCTGGAAGGAAAAGCAGGAGAAGGAGGAACAGGAGGCTGCCGCACGTCGACTCAACGAGGAGGGGACCGCCACAGGCCAGAAGGCAGCAGCGGAGAAATCCGAGTTCGACCTGGCCTACTTCAAGAGGATTTCCTTGGACAAGGACGGCAATCCCACCGGCCCATGGTGCATCACCTTCGGCGACACCGAAGCCACAGCCCAGCGCATTGTCGAAGCCCTGCCCAACGCGGTCGTCATTCAAACTCAGGCCGAAGACGGGACGAACCAGACGATCCGCATCCCCTACGCCAAAATAACCGGCTGCAAGGCGGTGGCCTGAGTGACTGGAAGTAGCCAATCATGTCGGCTTTAGGTGGATCGGTCATAGACAAGAGAAGAGAATGACGCCTGAGATCACGCGACGTTCCAAGCGTCTGAATGGATCGTGTTCCAATCTGATCGTGAAACCGCGGGCCAGCCCATGTCACGGCTCGGATGCCTACAGCCTAACAGCCTTCAGCCTAAGCAACCTGAATTTGACCGGTGAGGTACCATGTTTGACCCTGTGAAAAGCCAGGTCTCGTTCTCTGAGATGGAAACGACCATCCTCAAGTTCTGGCGCGAACACCGCACATTCGAAAAGTCCCTCGAACTCCGCCGGGATCAACCCAAGTACGTCTTCTACGACGGGCCGCCGTTCGCCACCGGCCTGCCGCACTACGGCCACCTGCTCGCCGGTACCTTGAAGGATGTGGTTCCTCGTTACCAGACCATGTGCGGACGCTACGTTGACCGCACGTTCGGCTGGGACTGCCACGGCCTGCCGGTCGAGAACGAGGTGGAGAAAGAACTGGGCATCTGCAGCAAACATGAGATCGAGGCCTACGGAGTCGCCCGCTTCAACGAAGCCTGTCGCAGCATTGTCCTGCGCTACACGCAGGAGTGGGAGAATATCGTCGAACGCATGGGTCGTTGGGTCGATTTTCGACGCGGCTACCGCACCATGGACCTCGGTTACATGGAGTCGATCTGGTGGGTGTTCAAGCAACTGTGGGACAAGGGACTCATCTACGAAGGACACAAGATCCTTCCCTACTGCCCCCGCTGCGCCACGCCGCTCTCCAACTTTGAAGCCAACCAGGGCTACGAGGAGGTCAAGGACCCCTCGATAACCCTTCGATTCCAAAGCGCAACAGACCCGCACCGTTTCTTCCTGGCGTGGACCACCACGCCGTGGACACTGCCGTCCAATACCGGCCTGGCCGTGCACCCGGAGGTCGAGTACGTATGCATCCAGGACGGCGCCGACCAGTACATCATGGCGGCGGCACGCGTGGACGTGTACTACAAGAATCAGGCCCCGAACGTGGTCGAACGCTTTCCCGGGGCGCGACTCGTCGGTCAACGCTACGTGCCGTTGTTCCCCGATTTTGCCCACCTCGCCGCCGAAGGCGCGTTCCGGATCGTGCCCGCCGCGTTTGTCTCCACCGAAGACGGCACGGGTATCGTGCACATGGCCCCAGGCTTCGGCGAGGAGGACGCGGAGGTCGCGCGACGCGAAGGCCTGCCCATGGTTTGCCCGATCGACGCAGAGTGCCGCTTCACCGCCGACGTTCCAGATTACGCCGGAAAGATGGTCAAGGACGCCGACGATGACATCATGCGGCGCCTGAAACACGAAGGCAAACTCATTCACAAGACCACCTGCCAGCACAGCTACCCGCACTGCTGGCGGTGCGAGTCGCCACTGATCTACCGCGCCGTGTCCACCTGGTTCGTTCGCGTCGAGAGCATTAAGGAGAAAATGCTGCAGGCCAACGCCCAGATCCACTGGGTCCCGGAGCACCTGCGCGACGGCCGGTTCGGAAAGTGGCTGGAAAACGTCCATGACTGGGCCGTAAGCCGCAACCGCTATTGGGGCTGCCCTCTGCCCGTGTGGCGCTCGGAAGACGGCAGCGAGACCATCTGCGTCGGTTCGGTCGCCGAACTCGAACAACTGAGCGGAAAACATCTGGACGATATCCACAAACACTACGTCGATGACCTGCAAGTCCCGTCGAGCCGAGGCCTCGGCACACTGCGGCGGGTCCCGCAGGTGCTCGACTGCTGGTTCGAAAGCGGCTCCATGCCCTACGCCCAGCACCATTACCCGTTCGAGAACAAAGCGCATGTGGAGGCGCACTTCCCCGCCGACTTCATCGCCGAGGGGCTTGACCAGACCCGAGGCTGGTTCTATACCCTCGTCGTGCTCGGCGCCGCCCTGTTCGACAAGCCGCCCTTCCGCAACGTGGTGGTCAACGGTCTGGTCCTGGCCGAAGACGGGCGCAAGATGTCGAAGCGCCTGAAGAACTACCCCGATCCCATGGAGATCATGAACCATTACGGGGCTGACGCGCTCCGGCTCTGCCTGCTGTCATCGCCTGTGGTGCGGGCCGAAGACCTGCGCTTCAGCGAGAAAGCCGTACGCGAGGTCATGCGCACCGTTATCCTGCCGTTGTGGAACGCCTACAGTTTCTTCGTGACCTATGCGCGGGTGGACAACTGGCGTCCCGCCGGGCCGGTGGCGCAGCCACCCGCCGAACCCGCCCACCTCCTCGACCGCTGGGTCCTGTCGCGGCTCGAAGACACGACCCGCCAGGTGCGTGTCGACATGGACAACTACGACCTGCAACGGGCCGCCCTACGCTTCACCGGGTTCATCGAGGATCTGACCAACTGGTACATCCGACGCAGCCGGCGCCGGTTCTGGAAGAGTCAGAACGACACCGACAAGGCGCAGGCCTACGAAACGCTGCATTACGTCCTGGTCACCTTTTCCGAACTGGCAGCGCCCTTCATCCCGTTTGTTACCGAGAGCATGTACCGGAACCTGCGCACGCCGCAGATGCCCGAGTCGGTGCACCTCTGCGACTACCCGCGTGCAAGCAGCGCCCACCGTGACGAACGGCTCAACCAGTGCATGGCGCACACCATGTCGGCAGTCTCGCTCGGCCGTTACCTCCGAACCCAGGCCAACCTGCGCGTGCGCCAGCCCCTGGCCGAAGCCACACTGGTGGCCGCGGCCGACAACATTCGAGACGACCTCCAAAGCATGAGTTCCCTCATCGCCGAGGAACTCAACGTCCGCAGCGTCCGCATCCGCGCCGATGAAGAAGACCTGGTGGAACTGTCCTGCAAGGCCAATTTCAAGAAACTCGGCCCGAAACTCGGGGCACGCATGCGGGCAGCCGCCGCGACGATCGAGAAGATGCCCACGGCACAACTCGCGACGCTCCGCAAGACCGGCGAAGTCAGCGTGGACATCGGGGATGAACAACTGCTGCGCCTGACGACCGAGGACGTGACCATCCAGCGCCGAGAGAAAGAGGGCCTCTCGGTCGCCAACGAAGGAGACATCACCGTCGCCCTCGACACTCGACTCAGCGATTCCCTGATTCGGGAAGGCTGGGCCCGCGAAATCGTCAGCCGCGTGCAGAATATGCGCAAGGATGCCGATTTGCAGGTAACGGACCGCATCGTCGTGACGTGTCAGCTTCCGCCCGACGGGACGACCGCACTCGCCGAGTATGACGAGTACGTGCGCAACGAAACCCTGGCCGACCGCGTCACAACAGGAACGCTGCCGGACGCCGAACCGGTGGACATCAACGGACAGGAATGTCGGTTCGCCATCGCCAGGGCCTAGTGCCGTCGGGCGGACAATGGCGACCCGTTGACCGGGCGGGTGGCGCCCCAAGCCGAAGCTCCGTTTGGGGCGGGGCTTGACGCCAAGGCCAGGAGACCTGTAGTGTCAGGAGGGCGGGACTTTCCGTGCGCGCCCAAGTTGAGAAAGTTCAGAAGCGTATTACGTTGCTCTGTTTTGGATTCGCATCCGGGCGTGGCCCGTGATTTTGTGCCTCCGCGCGCGGGGGCGTATTCCGAAAGGCCAAATTCGGACGGCCAATCGCCAGACGCTTGTGAGGAGAGGATAGACTCGGTATGGCGATCACATACTCGTGCACCAAGTGTGGCGCCAGGATGACCCTGGACGGCCCCGTCGATACCCTCAAGTGCCCGGTCTGCAAGATCGCGATGACCGAAGAGCGGGCCAGCGGCGGCGGCATCGAAACCAACACCGGCCTCACACCTTCGTCCGTTCACACTCCGTACCGGACGACCACCCCCGCCCGCACCTTCCAGGGCCTCAAGGTCGCACGCCCCATCCGCAAGTTTGGGGAAATGTCCGACACTGGCTCCAAGCCCCTGCCCCCGCCCATCGGGTCCTCGGTGGCGCCCATCGTGCAACCACCGCCCGTTGGGTTGCAGACCGACACGGGAGGCGGAATGGCCGTCGCCCGCGAGATTCAGGAACAGCTCATCACCACGTCCCGCGAACAGGCAAAGAAAGAGGCTGACCTCATCCTCAAAGACGCCCGGCTCACTGCCGAGGACCAGGCCCGCAAGACCCTTCAGGCAGCAGAAGAGGATGCCCGGCGCATCCTTCAGAGCGCCCGACAGGCAGCCCAGGACGAGGCCGAGTCAATTCGCAAGGAATCGGAGGCCAATCTGCTGCGGGAAGCCGAGCGATTCGGCACGGAGATCCGCACAAAGGCTGAGCAAGAAGCCAACCAGATCCTGCAAAAGGCCAAAGAAGATGCGGAACGCGTCCGCAAGGAGATTCAGGACGGGCTCCTTGCCGAAGCCGACAAAATGGCTGCGGAGGCTAGGGTCAAAGCCGAAAAGGATGCGGAGCGCATCACCAGGGAAGCGCGCGAAAAGGCCGAGCAGGAAACCAAACAGACCGTAGACAAGGCAAAGCAGGAAGCCGAACAGGTCCGAAAACTTGCGGAGGAGAATTTCGCCAGAGATGCCGAGAAGGTGGCTACGGAACTGAGATTGAAGGCCGAGAAGGAAGCGGAGGAAATCCGCGCCAAGGCCAGGGAAGAATCGCTCAAGCTTAGCCTCAAACCGGCAGAGGAACTCGAGGCGCAAAAGAAGAAGCACCAGGAGGAGGCCGAAGCCCAAAAGAAGAAACTGCAGGAAGAAGCAGACGCGCTCAAGAAGAGATCCCAAGACGAGATCGAAGCCCTCAAGAAGAGACTTCAGGATCAGGAAGAGAAACTCAAGACCGCGGAGAAGACGGCCGGCCCCGGCGAAATGAAGGACACCGTCACGCTCAGCGCCAAGGAGGCGCGAGAGCGCACCCGCGAGATTGAGGCCCAGCGCAAGGGTCACATCCAGGCCAAAAAGGCAGAGATCAAGGAAGCGGCCAAGCGTGAAGCCCGACGTTTGCTGGCCGCCGACCTGGGGTCCTGGCTGCTGCTGGCGTACTTCCTCTATATTCTGATCAAGATCAAGCCGGGCATCTTCGGCACTGTCTGGACCAGCGTCCTGATCGTGGTCGACCTCTATGTCCTGATCGTGTCATTCCGTGCCATTGCCGGCTACTACAAGAAACCGCCCATCCCCACCAACGGCACCGACAAAGGCACTGGCGCGGCGGGCAAGGGCAAGACTGGCCCGGGGACTCCAGAACCGAAGAAAGGCACAAGACCAGACGCCGGCAGCAGCGAACCGCAGAAAGGCGGGAAGGAAACCGCAGCCCCGAAATCGGACAAGGCAGCCACCATCATGGCCCAAATGGGCAGGAAGAAGAAGAAAGGTGGCCCGACCGACTCCAAGGACGAGGCAAAACCAACCGCGGGAACGGCCGCTTCGGCGCCCTCGGAGAAGAAAGACGCCGAAACCAAGCCGGCAGAGGCGCCGGCAGCGCCCAAACCCGAAGAAAAACCTGCAGATGGAAAAAGCCGTTCTGCGTCGGACGCAAAGGCAGAGAGCAAGCCCGACAAGCCTTCGGAACCGCCGGCCGAACAGGGGAAGGCCGAAGCGAAGCCGAGTGAGGCAAAATCCGAGAAGGCTAAAACCGACGAAAAGCAGCCCGAAGCGCAAGTCGCCGGGGGCGCCACTCCAGCGACCGGGGACGACAAAGAGAAGAAGGATGCGCCTGCTGCGTCCTGACGGCATGGAGGGCCGACCAGGGGGGGGATATTCACCGCTCCGGTCGCCACCTACGACGGTTGAGCGGCCCCACCTGCCGGGATGTCCCCACCGTCTGAGGTGCCACCGAACCACGTCCCACGTACCCGCGAAGCCCAGGAACGTGGGCAGGGAGGCTGAAGCCCGCCATGGGTGCACTGTCTCTGGCGTGCCTTGAACTGACCTTCGTCATGGTGTCGATCCTGCTGCTTCACAGCTTGAAGCGCTCGATCGGCAGTCCGGCTTTCTATCTTGCCTTGGGCATGTTCTTTGTCCTCGGCCAAATCATCAGTTCGGCCAAGCTCTTCTTTGATCCCGGTCTGGAAGGCTTCCAGATCAACCTCGGCAACGCCACGCTTCTGGCCCCGTACATGGTCGCCATCCTGATCGTCTACATCATCGACGGAACTCTCGAAGCACAGCGCATGATCCTCGGGCTGCTCGGCGTTCTCCTGATGTATTTCTACCTGGCGCACCTCACCGCCAGCCAGTGCACCTGGGAGGGTTACTCAGCGGCCAGCCCCGGAGCCACGCTCTACGTCGAATCCCTGTTCCTGCAGAGCCGGCGCACGGTCCTTGCCTCCTCGGCGGCTCAAGTGGCCGACCTCTTCGTTCTGCCCATCATGTTCCAGATCCTTCACAACCGCAACTGCCGCCTGTTCGTCAGTGTTCTGGGAACCCTTATCTTCGCCCAGGTTGTGGACTCCTTCGTCTACCAGCTCATCGCGGCGCCGCAACTGAGCGACTGGTGGGAACAGTTGCGCATGAGCTACCTGGCCCGTGCCTTGGTCATGGTCTGGCTCAGCGTCCTGGCCAGCGTCTACCTGCACATGTGCAACGTCCCATCCTCCGGCAGACGACGTCCCCTGGACATCGTCGTCGCCTTCTTCGGCGGCTACGGCAAAGCCATGGAACTGCAGCGCCACCTCCGCGAATGGGAAGGGCGCTACCGCGTCGTCATTCAGAACAGCAGCGACTTGATCTTTATCCTCGCCCCGGACGGACGCGTTCTGAATGCCAACGAAGCGGGCCTGCGCGGGCTCCACCGCGCGCCTGGCGACGTGAACTTTGTACTGCCCGACATCATGAAAGAGCCGGAGGGCAAGCCGTGCAAGTGGCAGGACGTCTGGACCGAACTTCATCCCGTCACCGAGACCTCAGGCACGTCCTTCGCCGAAGCGAGCGCCACCGCACCCCGGCCGCTGGTCCACCGGGACTGGGAAGCCACCGCCGCCGATGGCAGCACGCTCAACCTCGATGTTCACATCTCACGCGCCGAACTGGATGAGCACCCCGTTGCTGTCGTCACCGCCCGTGACGTCACCGAGCGGCGCCGCATGGAGAAGGAGCACCAGGAGCTGCAGGCCGAACTCATGCACGCCCAACGCCTGGAATCCATCGGGCAGTTGGCCGGAGGCGTCGCCCACGATTTCAACAACCTGCTGCACACCATTCAGGGCAGCCTGGACGGCCTGGAGCACCAGAAAGGGCTCACGTCAACGCACAAGTCGTTGCTGCGGAACATCTCGGAAGCCGTCTCCCGAGCATCCGGGCTGACCAGTCAGTTGCTCGGGTTCGCGCGCAAAGGCAAATACCGCAGCGAAACGCTCAACATCGCCACGGTCCTGGAACACGCCCGCATCCTGTTCGAGCCGCTGGTCCAGAAGAATGTCACGTTCAAGGTGATTACGGCCCCCGTTGAAATGCACGTAGCCGGCGACCACACCCAACTGCAGCAGGTCGTCCTGAACCTGCTCATCAACGCCCGCGACGCCGTCCAGGAACACGGCGGCCAAGGCAAGATCGTGCTCCGCGCCGAACCGGCGGCCGCGCATATGCCAGGCTGGGACCGCCGAACCGACCCCGGCCACGAACCGGGGCATTACGTCTGCGTCCGGGTCAAGGACGACGGGGTCGGCATCCCCGAGGATATCCGGCAGCACATCTTCGACCCATTCTTTACCACCAAAGATGTCGGCAAAGGCACCGGCATGGGCCTGGCCATGGCCTACGGCTGCGTCGGCAATCACAACGGCTGGATCCACGTTGAGAGCGAAGTCGGCAAAGGCACCGAGTTCTTCGTCTTCCTGCCCCGGGCATGAAAGGGGCCGGAGCCTGAGCCCGCCGGACATACACCCCCTGACCCGACGGCACCAGCGCAGAGATTGCCCTTTTGCAGACTCAACGTCTTCGAGGCCGCTCCTACCTCTGACTGCGGGGCAAGTAGAGACATTCCCGCGTCGCGCTTGCCTTTTGCCGAATATGATGCAATGTCATCATAGAGTTGCTGTACAGTGGAGACTGACGATGACAACCAAAAACCATCCCGATCCGTATGCGCCCTGCCACTGCGGCAGCGGCAAGAAGTACAAGTTTTGCTGCCTGGCACAAGACCGCGAAGCCGCGCGCAAGGCCACCAACACGGCGCCTGCCCCGGGCACCGTAACGGCCAGCCCGGACGATCCGGCTGCTGCCGACTCTCAAGGCGAGGATGCGCCGCCTCGACAAGGCACAGCCCCCCCGGCCGCCAGACGCGTTCAGGGCGGGCCGGACCCAAGTTCACGCTTCCATGGTCGCGGCGCTCCCAGCCAACTGGGCAATCGCTCCGTCCTCGCCGGGCAGCGTATACGCGGCAGCCAGCGCTCAGGTAGCGGCTCCTGACCCTCGTGCCGTCGGGCGGCAAACAGACGCCCGAGCGTGCCTGGAGACCGAGGCCTCGAACAGGTCCGGGGTCGCTCCGCAGACTGGACCGGCCTCGGGCGCCGCCGACGCACGATGCACATACCCACACACCGAACACACCCACACGCCCGAACCTTGCGAAGCCATAGGAGGAATCTCCCTCTTTCTCGGAACCCCGCTCGCCCCGCCGACAGGTCACGTCAAACCGCCGACGCGAAAAGCCGTCGTTACACCCCAACCGCCCCATCCGCGTACATCTGCGTAATCTGCGGTTCCCCTCCCCCGCTTCCTCACATCTCTTCGCGTTCGGTGTTCAGTGCTCAGGTTCGGGGCCAGTATCATTCCCTGACACCTGAACACTGACACCTGAAACCTCTTACCGTTCACTTGATTTCGACAAACTTCGCCTTCGGCGCGCCGCAGACCGAGCACTTGTCCTGGGCCCCACCGTAGACCGTGTTGCCGCAAATGTCGCACACATAGATCGACGTCGCCACCAAGTCCTTGCCGGACTTGACCGACTTCAGCGCTTCCTCGTAGAAGTTGTGGTGAATCTCCTCAACCGCCATCGCGTTGCGGAAGCTGACCAACGCCGGTTTGTTCCCTTCCGCCTCCGCTTCCTTCACGAACCCGGGGTACATGTTCCGGAACTCGTGAGCTTCGCCCGCGGACGCCGCCTGAACGTTCTCCGCCGTCGTCTTGACCCCACCCATCACGCGGAAATGCGCCAAGGCGTGCACCGTCTCAGCCGCTGCCGCCGCGCGAAACAACTTCGCGACCTGCGGAAACCCGTCCGTCTCCGCCTTCTTCGCAAACACCGTGTACTTCCGATTCGCCTGACTCTCGCCCGCAAACGCTTCCTGAAGATTGTTGCTCGTTGCCATGTCTCCGATTCCCTTTCCTTAGTTTCTCTCTTTCTCGCCAACGCGAACGGCTCCCTGACCGTCCCGCACCCAATCCCAACTCGTCATCCGGACCACTGAACTGTGCGCAGCGGAGCTCAACGCCCCCGCTGCCGACCGTTCCGGCACGCGACACACACGCCCTGAAATACGACGTGCACCGAAGTCACCGTCCCCAGCGCCGTTGCCGAAGCCGGAACCGGCAACGCATTCAGTTCGTCACTGCACACATCCAACAGTGCCCCGCACTTCACACAGGAAAAATGCGGATGCCGTTCCGTTGCCGCGTCGAACCGCGCACACGCGTCCTGACAGGCGACGCGGCACACGATCCCCTTGTCGTCAAGCAACCGCAGCGTGCGGTAGACCGTATCCAGAGATACCGACGGGACCCGACGCCGCACCCGCCGGTAGACGGTCTGCACGTCCGGGTGCTCTACAGTGCGCGCCAGCTCCCGGTAGATCTCGCGCCGCTGGTGCGTCGCCTTGACCCCGTGTTGCCGGCACGCCGCTACAAACGCGTCCAGGCGCTCGTCGATATCATTCGTGCCAGCAGGCATGGTTGCTCTCCATAATGATTACTAACTAAGAACATATCTCAATATAGTGCGAATGCAAGATGCACCCGCCGTTAGTCAGGGCTGTTTCAGGATTCGTGACCGCCGCATGCAGCGAGTACCCCCGGCGTGTTCCCACGCCGGGGGTGGGCGGCCTGCGAACAGGCCGCCCTTACTTGATGTGCGCGGAGGCGTGGTCTGACAGGTTCGGCGTTGCTATACGCTCCACCCGCGTCGGTACTTTCAATTTCAGATCCGTCCCGACTGTCCAAACGCTACGAACAGGCGAGGTCAAAACGGTCCAGGTTCATCACCTTGTTCCATGCCGCCACGAAGTCATGCACGAACTTCTGCTGGGAGTCCTCACACCCGTAGACTTCCGCAACAGCCCGGAGCTGGGAGTTCGAACCGAAGATGAGGTCGACACGGGTGCCGGTCCATCTGAGTTCGCGCGTGGCGCGATCACGCCCCTCGAACTCGTCGCCCGCTTCCGTTGCCGCCTTCCACGCCGTGTGCATGTCGAGCAAGTTGACGAAGAAGTCGTTCGTCAGCGTCCCGGGGCACTTGGTGAAGACACCATGTTGGGCCCCACCGACGTTCGCACCCAGCACGCGCAGGCCGCCGACGAGAACCGTCATCTCAGGGGCCGTCAACATCAGTAATTGCACCCGATCGACCAGCAGTTCCTCGGCTGATACGGAGAACTGGGTCTTGAGATAGTTACGGAACCCATCCGCGACCGGCTCAAGCACCGCGAAAGACTCCACATCGGTCTGCGCCTGCGAAGCATCCGTGCGCCCCGGCGTGAAGGGAACCGTCACCTTGTGCCCGGCTTTCTTCGCCGCCGACTCGACGGCTGCGCACCCGCCCAGAACGATCAGGTCAGCCAGCGAGACCTTCTTCCCGCCGGACGGCGAATTGTTGAACGCCTTCTGGATCGCTTCGAGCGCCTGCAGGACCTTCGCCAGTTGAGCCGGCTGGTTGACTTTCCAGTCCTTCTGCGGCGCCAGACGAATGCGTGCACCGTTCGCGCCGCCGCGCTTGTCAGAACCGCGGAACGTGGACGCCGACGCCCAGGCGGTCGAGACCAGTTCCGAGATCGAGAGCCCCGAGGTAAGGATCTTGGCCTTGAGGTCTGCGATGTCCTGCGCCTCGATCGGCTTGTGATCGACGGCGGGCACCGGGTCTTGCCAGATCAGTTCCTCTGCCGGGACCTCCGGACCGAGAAAACGTGAACGGGGGCCCATGTCGCGGTGCGTCAGCTTGAACCACGCCCGGGCGAAGGCGTCTGCGAACGCCTTCGGGTTATCGCGGAACCGCCGTGCGATCGGCGCGAAGCCCGGGTCGTAGCGCAGCGAGAGGTCCGCCGTGGTCATCATCGGCCGGTGCTTCTTCGACGGGTCGTGTGCGTCAACCACCATGTCCTCTTCGGCCACGTCCTTGGCCAGCCACTGGTTTGCACCCGCCGGGCTCTTGACCAGTTCCCACTCGTATTTGAACAGCACGTTCAGATAGCCCATGTCCCATTTGATCGGGTTCGGCTTCCAGGCGCCCTCGATGCCGCTGCCGATCGCATCGCCGCCCTTGCCGCTGCGGAAACTGCTCTTCCACCCCAGGCCCTGCTCCTCGAGCGGAGAGGCCTCAGGTTCCGGCCCGACGTGCTTCGCGCTGCCCGCGCCATGACACTTGCCGAACGTGTGCCCGCCGGCAACGAGCGCGACGGTCTCCTCGTCGTTCATCGCCATGCGCGCGAAGGTCTCGCGGACGTCACGGCCGGACGCCACCGGGTCCGGATTGCCGTTCGGTCCTTCCGGGTTCACGTAGATCAGGCCCATCTGCACGGCGGCGAGAGGATTCTCGAGATCCCGGTCGCCGGCGTAGCGCTTGTCCCCCAGCCACTTGTCCTCGGAACCCCAGTAAATGTCCTCTTCCGGCTCCCAGACGTCGACGCGCCCGCCACCGAAGCCGAAGGTCTTGAAGCCCATGGACTCCAAGGCGCAGTTTCCGGCGAGAATCATGAGATCGGCCCAGGAGATCCTGCGGCCGTATTTCTGCTTGATCGGCCAGAGCAGCCGGCGCGCCTTGTCGAGGTTCACGTTGTCGGGCCAGCTGTTGAGGGGCGCCAAGCGCTGGGAGCCGGACTCTGCGCCGCCACGGCCATCGCCCATGCGGTACGTGCCGGCGCTGTGCCATGCCATCCGGATGAAGAGCGGCCCGTAGTGACCGTAATCGGCCGGCCACCAATCCTGTGATTCGGTCATCAGCGCGCAGAGGTCCTTCTTCACGGCCTTCAGGTCGAGCTTCTTGAATTCCTCGGCATAGCTGAACTCCTCGCCCATCGGATTGCTCAGGGCGGAGTGCTGGTGGAGTACTTTGAGGTTCAACTGGTTCGGCCACCAGTCGCGGTTCGTCGTCCCGCCGCCGGCCGCCTGTTTGTGAGTCCTGCCCGTTACTGGACACTTGCTTTCTCCAGTCATCGCGTCTACTCCTTCCGTAGCGTGGATTGCCGAACCGTGCTGCCGATGGATAGGCAACAGCTTCTTGCGGCCCATCAGGCCAACGGCCCTCTTGCTGTGTTCGCGGATTCGCACTCATCGGGGTGCGAGGTGCACCGGTCCATGCCCATAGGCTACCGTCCTTTCGACCGCCGTGACGCCCGCCGCCATCAGCGGCCACCGCCGAATCGGCGAATGCTACAGCCGCTGCCTGTCCACGATGGACACGGCCCCCCCAAATCCGGTTCTCCGGCACCCCCCATCACCAGCCTCACTCGCGCCGCACGATCCCATCCGCAGCGACGCCAGTTGGTAGTCAGTAATTATTACTAAATAAGACTATGCCGCGATATGAGGGTAAAGTCAAACCTCATGGCCGCATCGCCACCGCAATGGCGGGCGGCGGCCCGGCCGCCTGGACCGCCAGGACAAGGTACCCGTCGCAGTGGTTGTCTACCGTCAACACCTCAGCTCTCTACGCCGGTTCCGGCGCCGGCCCGCGTCAACCGCGCTGCCTGGACGTCCCTCTCGTTCACCCAGCGCCCGTCCTCGTCGACAAGCGCATAGCCCCAGCCGCCGGGATTCTTCCTGGCGCGTACGAGCCGCGCCCGCGACCACGGTTCCTCCCACCCGGGCGCACTGCCCACCACGACGTCCAGCGGCACGTCCAGTTCGTTCGAACGCTGCATCAGATCGCGGAAGCTCGGTTCATCACGTTGGGCCCATGGCGCCGGCAACATCTCATCGAGAAAGCCCCAGCGCAATCGCACGCCGTGATGAAGCCGGCCATACTGGTAAAGGGCCAGCACCGACTTGGCATCCGCCTCCAGCCGCCGCCGGAACTTGGCCTGCTGTCCGTCGCGCAAGTATGCGAGGGTCCTTGCCGTGTCCCCGAACGGACGGCCAATGCCGCAGGAGCCGCCAACAACCAGTGCCATCGTGATCTTCAGGACGCGTCCGCGCCGGTTGAGCCGCCACGTCTTCTGCGGCAGTCCGATCTCGTGCAGGCGCCGCGTCCCCGGATCGAATCCGAGTTGCCGCAGAACGTAGCGCACATCGACTCCAGCAACGATGTCGTAAGGACTAAGTCGCTCGCCAACCTGGTCCAGTTCACCGCCGCTGAGCGTCTCGATCTGACGCCGCTCCACGTCGAGCAGCACGACCGCTTCCGGACGGTCGGCGGGACAGGCGCAGATCAGAACTCGGCGCATACGCGCCAACGCCGCCGCGTGGTCGTCCCTCTCCCGGTCCAGGCGTTGCTGCACGGCGGCCACGGCCGCGGGGCACGGCCGGCGATGTGCCGCCCGGCGCTCAGCCTCGATCAACACACGCACCGCCCGCCGCGCCGACCGTACGGCGTCATGGTCGGGCCGGAGCTCCCACCAGCCGTCCTCCCGCACGCGGATGGCAGGGTCGCGCCCCCAGTGTCGGGCGGCCCCCATCGACAACCGCCCCCGGTCCGTCCGCGCTTCGACGTAGGCCACGACCTCCTCCGGCGTCATGGGCCGGCCGTGGGCGTCGAGTACGGCAACGGCCAGGCGCTGCGCCGAGAACCCCATCGGCACATACCGCCGCCACGCCTCGGCAAGCTCGTCCTGCGTAAGCGGTACATCCGGACCCGGCAGAGGCGCGGAGACAGTCTCGGGCTCGCTCAGGCGGCAAGGCGCCGATCTGGGCTGCCGCAGGCCAAGGCGAAAGGCCCACAAGCTCGCTTCATCGTGGTACGGATCGAGCGAATATTGGTCGCCATCGCGGTAGATCGGCGGGCGTGCAGGCTTGCAGTGCTTGAGGGACCGCAGCAAGCCGTCGGCACTCCCAAGCCCCGCCACGGCCAGGCGCTGCGCCGCCTGTTCGAGGGTAACGGGGCCACCGCGCTCCAGCAGTACCGCAATGAGAAGAGCATAGCCGTTCGCCTCCCCGCTCCGCGCCGCCGTCCCCACGGATGGCACGCTAATCCCAAGCACGCTGCAATAGGCGTTCTCTACAATCATACAGCCACCCTCCCTACGGCGTCCGCTCCCGCATCCGCGAGCGACGGATGCCCATCGCATGCCTCCATCGCCGGTCGCGCCCTCCTGGGCATCGCCGCTTCGCTGCCAACCGAATCCACTCTACTATGTACCCCCAGGCCGCATCTGTCGAAACACAGCCGCGGCGGCAGAACGATTTCCGCCGGCCAAGTGGCGCTCTTGCGCTGCAGCGCCGCGCAGGCACAGGCGCTGCAGGCGGGCCGGCCGGGCCACTGATTCTGGATCCGTGGGTGCGGGCAGTCTCTTGCCCGCAGCCTGAGGGCAACGCTCGGGCCCCTGCACCCGTGACTGACGCACCACCGCGGATTTCGCAGGGCTCACGCCGGGGGGGGGCGGCCTGAGGACAGGCCGCCCCTACCGGGTGTGCGCGGAGGTGTGGCCTTCCGAGACGCGGCGCCAGATCTTGAAACAGCCCTGCGGATTTCGCCCCCGGTCTTGCACTTCCGCCGGCTTCAGACTATCTTCCTTTCGTGGCTTCCCAGGCACAAGTCTTGATCCGTCTGTAGCAAGTCGCTCATGTCCAACAACGCACAACTGACGTTGCGGCAACTGTTTTGCCACCTCTCCGACGGCATGCGAAAGAGTCGGTTCCGTGCCGTACTTTTCGGCGGCTTTGCTCTGCCGGTTTACGGCGTGGAGCGCCTGACGCTCGATATTGACGTCATGCTCCAGGATGGCGATTTCCCTGCCTTTGAAGCGGCCATGACACCGTACTCGTATGCGTGCGTCTACCGGTCGCCGCAATACGCCAAGTTCCGCACGTCGCCCATGCGCCTGCCGGATGTCGACACCGTGTTTACCGATCCAACCCCCTTTGCGGCTATCTGGCAAGACGTCACGTGGCAGCCCGTTATGGGCGTGCCTTTCCCCGTGGCCTCTCTGCGGATCATGCTCGCCACAAAACTTCACGCCCTGCGTTACAACGCGGCTAATCGTACCCGAAAGAACGACCTCCCCGACATCGTTGCGTTGCTCCAGGCCAATAACATCGCGCCCCGGGACGCGTGGTTTCGCGAGCTGTGCGAAGCCTACGGGACCGTGGCGCTCTGGGAAAACATATGCCAGCAGACGCCGTGACGCCGCTTCGCCCGCCCCAGGCTGTCCCTTTGCCTGTGCCGGAGTTCGCCATCTGGTCCGGGGAGAGTCCGGAACCTGGCAGGTTCGGGATTTCTCAATACCCGTCCATCCTGCTTGAAATACTCGAGCACCTTCCCAACCTGGAGCGTTTCCGCGAGCGCCGCATGCGGGACCACGGGCCGGTTCCCGTCCGCTTCCAGATCTAAGGGTCCGCGCAAGAATACCTTGGCAGTTTGCGGCCAGCTATGTTGAGCCGGTTTCA